>JAFDCW010000092.1 GCA_019312705.1 Deltaproteobacteria bacterium | reverse complement strand
GGGAATCGCCGTTGCTTGCGGCTTCTTCGCCTCCTCGGCCGGGGTCGGGACGGGTTCGACATCGTCCAGGGAGATCTCGAGGGTCGGTTCCGGCGCATACGCGGCTACCCTCGGGGCGGGGGCCGCGTCTATCGGGGCTGTTGCGGTCTCGGGGGGCTTGTCGAGGGGCAGGGCGGCCTGGGGTGTCGAGACGGGTTCGGTCTCGTCCAGGGAGATCTCGACGGTCGGTTCCCGCGCAGGCACGGCTTCGGCCTCGGGTGTCTGGACCGAGATCGGTTCTTCGTCTGGAGCCGCGACCCCGGCGAGGGTGCCGGACACCCCGTCGGACCGCTTTCCGATCGGGAGCTTGCCGACGACGTGCTGGGCTTTCTTGGGAACCGATGCTGCGCCCGGGGTCGCTGCCTGAAGTTCCTTTTTCGCCGGGCCCGCTGCGGCTGCAGCCTTTGCCGCGAACTCCGACGGCTCGAGGCTCCGTCGGCCTTCCCGGGGCGGCAACGCGATGACCCGCGTTGAAAATCCGAGGGATGACCTCAGGCCGCGCACCATGATCCTGGCGGTAAGCGGTCGTCGTTTCGGCTGTTGATGAAGCGCCCGGTCGACAGTGGCCGCGAGGGTGCCGGCGATGCCGGTCCGTACCTTGGCGGCAGGGATGACCGGGCCGCTCTGAATCGCTCTCCGCAGCGTCTCGATGTCTCGGCCGTAGCGCGGCAGTTCTCCGGCCAAGGCATCGTAGAGGATAGCGGCCATCCCGTAGAGGTCATCGGCGGGGATCGGCGCGCGTCCTCCTTCGCTTTGCTCCGGAGACGTAAAGGCGATCGAGCGCAGCAGGGCCTCGGAGTCGAGGGAATCGGGAGTGTGGAGGCCGGCCCGCGTTCGAGCTCGGTTGAGACCCCAACTGATGAGTTTGGGGTGGATTTCGTCATCGACCTCGTGGAGGAAGAGGCAACCGGGGTCGATGTCTCCGTGCACGATGCCCGCGTCGTGGGCGGCGCCGAGGCCTTCGAGGGCGGTCAGCACCCAGCCGACCACCTCGCCGATCGTGAACTCGACGTCTCCGCCTTCGAGGCGTTCGGCGAGGGTCTCCCCTTCGAGCTTCTCGACGCTGGCATAGTGCTCCCCGTCCTCGGTGATTCCGAGGTCGAGGACCTTTACGATTCCTGGAGCTTCGATGTCTCGCAGCTTCGCGTAGGTTTCCTGGAAGAAGGAGACTAGGTCCTCTGGGGCGTCCTCCTCCAGCATCACGACGACGACGCCGCGGTCGGTCTCGCGGTCGAGGGCGTTCCAGACCGCGCCGAGTTCACTCTCCCCCAGGGGGACGCGTAGATTATATCTTTCGCTGAATTTCACTGTGGCCTGGGGCAGTGTAGGATAGAGCCAGCATTAATGAGGATAACTCTGCGAAGTAGGAGCCTCCTAGGGCCAATACTATTGGGTTTGCTGGTCGTTTCGACGGCGTCGGCGCAGGAATCGGTGCAGGGTGCGGCGACCGGGGACGTCGATCCCCGGATCCAGGCCCGGGCCCTGTTCGCCGAGGGCGTCGCGGAGATGGCGGAGGAGGATTGGCCGCTGGCCGCCTCGAAGTTCGAGGAGGCCCTCCTCCTGCACTCCGCTCCCAGCATCGAATACAACCTCGCGTCGGCCTATCTCGAACTCGGGCGTATCGGTGAGGCAGGGGACCTCGCGGCATCGGTGGCGGCAAACCCGGCAGCCGACGAAGAACTCCAGGGTCATGCTCGGGACCTCGAGGCTCGAATCGCCGAACGAGCCGGGACCCTCACCATCGAAGTCAGCGGCGACGAAAACGTCGGCGCGACGGTGAGCGTGGATGACTACACGGTCCCCCAGGAGCGCGTCGGCGTGGTGCGCTACGAATCTCCTGGCGACCACCAGGTCGTGATCCATCGCGGGGATGGTTCGACCGAGGAGCGGTCGGTATCGGTGACCCAGGGAGCGCCCGAGCGTGTCACCTTCGGGGCTCCGCTTCTGCAAGGAGGCCCCGGCGCCGCTGATGACGGCAGCGTGTACTCGAGCCCGCTCTTCTGGGGGCTGGTCGGGGCGGGTGTGGCGGTGATGCTCGTAGCGATCATCGCGGCGGCGGCTACGGCGGGCCCTAATTCTGTCGGGGGAGACTACGAACCTGCGGTGCTGAGGTTTTGATCATGCGACTCTTCATTGCAGCGGTTCTGGTCGTGCTTTTCACCGGTTGTGGCGGCGACGCCACGGAGGTGCTCATCGTCACCGACAGCGACCTGCCAGTGCCCGGTGGCCTCGATTCCCTCGAAACGACGGTAACCGGTCCGGACGGCGAGGATCAGCGCGCCGTCGCTGACCTCACGGACACACCCTTACCGCGCCGGCTCTCGGTTCTCCACGACGGGGGGCCCCTCGGGCCTTTCGAGGTCGTTGTGAGCGGTCGCCTGATGGGAACGCCGCTCGTCTCTAGGCGTGCGCGTTTCGAGTTCGTCCCGGGGGAGTCGCGCGTGCTCGTCATGCACCTCGTCGCGTCGTGCATCACCACTACCTGCCCCGGCGGTCAAACGTGCACAGAGACCGGGTGTCGCCCGGTGGACGTGCCCCCGACTGAACTCACCCCGTGGACCGGAGAAAACCCCACCCTCGGGGGTTCTTCGCCGGACAGCGGCGGGCCCGACAGTGGTACCCCCGACAGCTGCAGCCCCGCACCGGAGCAATGCAACGGAGCCGACGACGACTGCGATGGCATGGTGGACGAAGATTTCGACCTGATGACCGATCCCGACAACTGCGGAACCTGCGGAAACGGCTGCCGCGGTCGGGCCGATATGTGTTGCCTTGGGATGTGCGAACGGCGCTGCTGACCCTAGGGACTTCCCCTAGACGAAGGGCCCCATGCTCCGCTGGCCCACGATGATGCGTTTGCGAACTTCGCGTGCGACGTGCTCGTGTAGGTGCTGCCACATGGCGGGGCTCATCTCGTGGGGCACGTCGTCAAAGGTGAGGACCGTGGCGGCGAAGCCCCGCGCTTCGAGCTCTCGAGTCGCGCGGACGGTGCGCGACGCCGAGAGCACCGGGTCGTCGGCGCCGTGGAGGGCGCGGATTACCGGGTACCTGGTGTGTTCACGGCGCTGCTCCGGAATCAACGACGGCGGCAACCAACCCGCGAGGGGGAAGGCCGCGCCCACGACTTCGGGGTGATTCACGGCGAGCGTGTAGGTCAGCATGCCCCCTTGGGAGAAGCCCATCACGATGGGTGAACCAAGGGTCCCGTGGCGATCCTGGAGCCCCTCGATGAGGTTCGCGAGGTGGGCTCCCGTCTCCCGGAGGGCCTCGACGAGCTCCGGGGACTCGCCGTCTCGGGCGCTCACCGGCAACCAACTGTAGCCGAGCGCATACCTCGATGGGGCTCGGGGAACGATCAAGCGCACGGGATCTTCGAGGCCCATGAAGCGACCCCGCGGCGTGTGCGGGCGATCGCCCCGCCCGTGGAAGAACACGATCATGGGAAGATCGGCGTTGGCTTCGGTGCCGGCGGGGACGATCTCGAGGTAATCGATACCCAAGAGCCGAAGCTCCCGCACGACCACGTCGCCGGCATCCGGACTCCACTCTACGGACGCGCGGGTCGCGACGCAGGAGCTTTGGGCTACGGCGGTCAGCGTCACCATAAACAGCAAGGTGCGAACCACGATGCTCCTTACAGGCAAGGCTCGTTCCATGCAGTGCTTGTAGTGCTTTTCACAGGTAGGACGCTTATGCGTGAATCTCGTCCAATGTAACACCGGACATCCCTGTCGCACTTCCCCAGTCGAAGCGTGTCGCCTTGGCACACCGCCCGGCCGCGCATGGCGCCGTCGGTTGACGGCCGAGTCCCGGCCTACTCGGCGGCCGTACCGGGTGGGAGCGCCGCTTCCTCGGTCTCGGTCTCGGCCTCGACTTCGGACGAATCGGCATCGGTGTCGGCGTACCTCGCCGCATACGCCTCCGCCTCTGGGCTCGTCTCCGCCTCCGCCTCTGCCTCTGCCTCTGCGTCGGCGTCGGCGTCGGCGTCGGCGCCGCCCTCGGCGTCGGAGACTAGGGCGTCATCGGATGGGAAGAGGAATTCTTCGAGGCGCGCGAGGAGCGGGCGTAGAGACTCTCGGTCGAGGGCGCTCACGGCGACTCCGCCTCGGACCTCTGCGATCGCGTGGGCGTGGCCAGGTTCGACCGCGTCCGCTTTGTTGCAGACCAGGAGCCGCGGGGCGCGGTCGAGGTCGAGCTTCGCGAGGAGCTCTTCGGTCGTCTTCATGTGTTCGTCGAAGGCGTCGTCCGACACATCGACGACATGTAGGATGAGGTCCGCGTCCGCCGCCTCTTCGAAGGTCGCGCGGAACGCGTTGAAGAGGTCCTTCGGGAGGTCGCGGATGAATCCCACCGTGTCGGTGATGACGACCTCTCGTTCCTCCGGGAAGCGGATCCGGCGTGAGCGAGTGTCGAGGGTGGCGAAGAGCTTGTCCTCGACGAGCACGTTGCTCTCCGTGAGCTGGTTCAGGAGGGTGCTCTTCCCGGCGTTTGTATAGCCGACCACCGCCACCACCGGAACGCCTCGTCGGGACCGGCGTTGGCGCCGCTGCTTGCGCTGCTTGGCGAGCTTCTTCAGGGCCGACTTCAGACGCGTGATGCGTTCCCGGGCCCGGCGCTTTCCTACCTCGAGCTTCGTCTCGCCGGGGCCCCGGCCTCCGATGCCGCCGGCGAGGCGGCTCAACCCGTCATCCTTCGCGCCGAGGCGCGGCAGGAGGTAGTGCATCTGGGCCAGCTCTACCTGGAGCTTGCCGTCCCGGCTCTCGGCCCGCTGGGCGAAGATGTCCAGAATCAGCTGCGTCCGGTCGAGGACCTTGAGGTCGGTCATCTGCGCGATGGCGGCCCCCTGCCGGGGAGAGAGATTTCGGTCGATGATCAGCACCTCGACGTCGAGCTGCATCGCCCGGATCACGACCTGCTCCAGTTTGCCCTTGCCGAGCACGTACTTGGGGTCGACCTGGTCGCGGACCTGGAGGACCGTGTCGGCGACCTCGACGCCGGCGGTGCGCGCGAGTTCGGCGAGCTCGGCGAGGGAGTCTTCGGCGCGGGAAGCGTGCCGCTTGTCACAGACGTGTACGAGGATCGCCCGGCCATCCTTCGCCTCGACCTGCCGGGTCTTTGCAACCCGTGCGAATTCTTCTTCGAGGGCGAGGACGATCGCCTTGGGATTGACGTCGGCCTTCTGGTACGGCGTGGGCCCGTAGGTCTGGTGAGGCGAGGACCGCTCTCCGGGCCTGACCGGCACGTTGTGGCCCCAGTAGACGGTCTGTGGTTTGCCGTCCGGGGAGAGGCAGATTGCGACCACCATGTCGAGACGCAGGCGGGTCAGGTCGACCAGGTCGTCGCGGGTCAGCGGCTCGGTGTGCAGGTGAATGTGGATCAGACGTAGGCCGCGGAAGCGCCCCTCGGCCCCGCGGAGACGGCCGATATCCGGCAGCATGAGCTGCGACGCGTCGCCGACGATGACCCAGCTCACCGTCCCACTCCGGTCGACGAGCACGCCGACCTGGCGCCCGGTCGCGAAACTCGTCTCGACGAGGGAGCGCGTGAGCTCCGGGGTTGTCAGGCTGTCGAAGGGGACGCGGCGTCGGTAGAGCCGCTCGAGGGCCTTGGTCTGAGATGGGCTGAGCCCATGGGTATTCCCGTATATCTGCAAGCTCGATTAACTCTAGTGCCTCTCCCGTGGGTACGGAAGGGCCGCGTTCTGCGGGGGCACGAATATGACCACCACGCCTCGTGAATCAAGGGGCGATATCGACGCTGATCGGGCAGTGGTCCGAGCCCATCACGTCGGTGTGGATGCGGGCCGTAGAAATACGAGGGGCGAGGGCCGGGCTGGCCAGGGCGAAGTCGATGCGCCAGCCGATGTTGCGCTCTCGCACGCCCTTGCGATTGCTCCACCACGTGTAGTGGCCGCCCTCGTCCTCGAACATGCGGAAGGTATCGACGAAGCCGCTCTTCAGCCAGCGTACGAGCTCTTTGCGCTCCTTCGGCAGGAAGCCGCTCGTCTTGTTGTTTTGCTTGGGGCGCGCGAGGTCGATGTCATAAGGGGCCGTGTTGAAGTCCCCCATGACGAGCACCTTCTTGCCCTCAGCCATTTCGGCAGCGAGGCGTCGATGAAGGGTGCGGTAGAAGCGTAGCTTGTAGGGCACGCGGCTGTGGTCGCGGTTTGGGCCGCTCCCGTTCGGAAAGTACGCGTTGACCACGAGAAGGTCTCGGAAGCGGGCGAGCTGAACTCGGCCCTCGCGATCGAGGCTTGGGGACCCGAGGCTGGTCGTCACCTCGTCCGGTGGCTCCCGTGAGTAGAGGCCGACCCCGCTGTAGCCTTTGCGCTCGGCGGCGGCGAAGGTCGCGTGCCATCCCTCGGGAGCACGGACTTCCTCGGCGAGCTGCTCGGGGAGGGCGCGCACTTCCTGAACGCCCACGATGTCGGCGTCCGCGGTCTCGAGCCACCCGAGGAAGCCCTTCCGGGTCGCCGCCCGCAGGCCGTTCACGTTCCAGGATACGACCCGCACCGTGCCGCTCACGTAGCAGCACCTCGGGTGATGAGGTCGAGGCAAAGGGCAGCGCTCCAGGTGAACGACTCTCCCCCGAGCCCCTCGCCGGTGTCGGCGTCGAAGTATTCGTAGAAGCCGTGGTCCCGGACGAGGTCGACGGTCGCCTGGGCGAGGCCGCGGTCGGTCCCGCAGACGTCGTCGGCCAGCAACCAGTTGGTATTGATCCAGGTCGGACCACGCCAGTAGCGTTTTGCTTCGAAGAGTGGGTCGAGGGGCGAAGTCGACGGAAGGGGGTGATTGGCCTGAAAGCGCTCTCGGAGCCCTCTCTGGAGGCGGGTCGCCACGGGGGCGTCGAGATTGGCGAAGAGCGGCACGTAGGCCCCGATCACGTCGCAGGTGATGCGCTCGTCTGCCCGGGCGTCGTGGTAGACGAAGCGCCCGAGGTCTTCGTCGTAGAGGTGGTCGACGAGGCCGCCGCGCAGGCGTTCGGCACGGGCTGCCGCTTTCGTGGGCAACCCGGCGCGGGCCGAAATCCAGGCGAGGTCTTCTTCCGCGCGGGCCAGGATCGCTGTGACCAGTGGGTCGTAAACCGCAAACGGTCCCGGACCAAAATCGTCCCGGGCGATGGCCTTCACGATGCACGCGTACTGCACGTATTGGTCGTTGGTCGGCCGCTGACTGGCGTCGCCGACGACCCGGGTATCGCGGCGTTCGAAGGACGGGGGATTCGAGACGTCGACCCGGCTCATCGGACCGTCCCAGACGGGGCAGTTGTCGAGGCCGCTCTCCCACGGATGGGCGACGGCGATGGCGCCGACGCCGAGGGGATCTCGCTGGTCGAGAAACCACTGGTGCGACGCGTCGATTTTCGGGGCCAACGCCGGCAACCGCGACTCGTCGCCGGTGATTTCCACCAGGCGCCGGATTGCCGTCGCCCAGACCGGCGGCTGACTGATGCTCGTCGTCCACTCGGTCTGCCAGAAGTCCGGGCCGGGGAAATAGTCCCCGTCCGAGCGATGGAAGAGGATGTGCGGGACGCGGCCGTCGGGCCACTGCCCCGAAAAGAGCGTTTCGATCTCGAGCCAGGCCCGAGTCGGGTCGAAATGCGCCCAGCCGATGGCCGCGAAGGCGCTGTCCCAGGCCCACTGGTGGGGGTAGAGACGCGGTGAGGGCACGGTGTAGCTGCCGCGGTCGTTGCCGCGCAGCACATCTTCACATGAGGAACGAAAGGAGTTCACGGCTGTATCCTGCGACGAGGAGAATGACGACGAAGTAACCCACGAGGAAGAGGTAGGTGGGGATCCACTTCTTCTCGCGGCGAGGGATGTCCGATAGGGAGAGGGTCGTGCCTTCGAGCTTCTCCGGGGCGGGGGGCGCCATGAACCGACTGGCGATGAAGGTGACCAGGGTTGCGACCACCAGGCCGCTGAGGTTCCACCACATCCAATAGAGCACGCCGTCGAGGGCCAGCCAGAGCACGACGTTGGCCCCGATGCCGACGGCGACTCCGGCGATCATCGCGGGGCCCCGGGACCGGCGGTCGAGAATGCCCGTCAGGAACGCGGCGAGGATGGGCCCGTAGAAGAACGCCCCGAGTTTGTTGATGCCTTCGACCACGGTGTCGCTGATGCCGCCGACGAAGAATGCGAAGAACGTCATGGCGATACCCCATATGACGGTGGTGATCTTGCCGTAGCGCAGCAGCCGCGCCTGCTGGGCCTCGGGGCTCTCCGGGTGGGCGAGGGCATAGGGTTCGACGAAGTCCCGCATCGTCGCCGCGGAGAGAGAGTTGAGGGCCGAGTCGAGGGAGCTCATCGCGGCGGAGAGGATCGCCGCGAAGATCAGGCCCGTGAGCCCCGGGGGCAGGCGCTGGAGCACAAACACCGGCACCAAGTAGTCGAGGTGGTCTTCGGGAACGGCGGCTTGGAGCTCCGGCGAGCGCAGGTAGGCCGCACCGACCGCGATGCCCATGAGCACGTAGAGGATGGTCAGGGGGAAGCGGGCCAGGCCGTTGAAGACCAGAGAGCGCTTGGTATCGGCGGTCGTCGGCGCGGAGAGCTCCCGCTGCGCCTGGCTTTGATCGACCCCGTAATAGCTGATGTAGAGGACCAGGCCGCCGATGAGGAAGCCCCACATCGGCGCGGTCGAGCCGTCCCCGATGCCGTGCCCCGGGTCGAGACCGCGCAGGCGCTCTGGGTCGAAGGTGCCGAGGGCTTCGGCGAAGCCCCCTTCCTCTCCGAGGGCGTAGACGATGCATGCGATGAGGCCCCCGAGGAGGATGACCATCTGAATCACGTCGGACCAAACGACCGCCGCCATGCCGCCGAGGGTGACGTAGAATACGGTCACTGCGCCGATGAGCACGATGCAGGCCCAGATGGGGAGCCCGAGGCAGACGTTGACGACGACGGCGCTGGCGTAGACCCCGACCCCCGTCGCGAGGCCGCGGCTGATCAAGAACAAGGCGCTCATCACCAGTCGGGTTGGGCGATCGAAGCGGAGCTCGAGGTACTCGTACACGCTGACGAGCTTCATCTCCCGAAAGAACGGGATGAGGAAGACCATGACCACGATCATGGCCAGAGGTACGGCGAGCTCGTACTGCAGCCACGTGAGCCCCCCGCCGTCTTTGAGGGCGACATACGCTGGGATGCCGATGAAGCTATTTGCCGACGTCTGGGTTGCCATCGTCGAGATGGCCACCGCCCACCAGGGCAGGTTCCGCCCGCCGACGTAGTAGTCCTCGGCGCTCTCCTGGCCCCGAGAGAGCCAGACGGCCAAGCCGATCATCGCGCTCAGGTACGTACCCAGAACGACCCAGTCGAGGGGAGCCATGATGAGCGAATATCACAGGAGGGTGATTGTCGGGTCGATCCGGACGGGGTGTGTCCGCTATCCTCCGGCCAGATGTCCTGGTTTGGCTCCATGGTTGCTCGTCTCCCCAGTTCGGGGGTGCTCATTGCGGCAACCGACC
>JAFDCW010000721.1 GCA_019312705.1 Deltaproteobacteria bacterium | reverse complement strand
CCCGAGAAGGAATGCCGCCTCATTACCTACGCCGTCTATTGGATTCGTGCCGAGATCCGCGATTACGTCGTACGCACCTATCGAATCGTGCGCCTCGGAACCACGCGTACGGAGCGCCGGGCGATGCGCGCCTATCGGCGCACGGGCATCGAGTCGCCAGAGCAGTTGGCCGAGACGAGCGGCATGCCCCTCCCGCGCGCCAAAAAGCTCTGGCCCCTGCTCTCGGGGGGCGACATTTCCCTCGACTACCAGAGCAGCGAGCGCGGTCCCGGCCTCGACCGGGTCCGGTCCTATGGCATGAACCCCGAAGAGGAGGTCGGCCGGACCTTCGAGATCAACGGCGTCCGGGCCCGCCTCGGCGCAGCCCTCGCGAAGCTCTCGGACCGCGAGCAGCGCATCGTGAAGGCGCGCCTGATGAGTGACGAGCCCCTGACCCTCGAGGCCCTCGGTCGCGAGATGGGCGTGAGCAAGGAGCGGGTGCGGCAGCTCGAAGAGCGGGTTCGCGGCAAGCTCCGCGGAGATCTCGCGGAGTTCAGGCCGGCAGCCTGAGCCCGATCGCCTTGACCCACGACGGGGCGACGGCTCATCGTTGGCGCGCCGATGCGCTGCCATACTGGAACACTGCCCGCCCGGGTCCCCGCCTTCCTCGCCGTTCAGGTCGTTTTCCTGGCCCTCCTGGTCTCCCTGGCCGCGGGCTGTCAGCCCCAGCTCAGCCAGTGCGAACAGAACCGTGACGGCACGACCGAGGCGATGACCCTCGTCATCGACGCCAACGGCTACCCGGCCTACGCGGGTCAGGCTCTGGTGCAAGACGCGTGCACTTTTTTGTGTCACACCGTGTCGGCCATCGGGCCCGCTCGCTTCGGTGCGCCTTTCCACCTGAACTTCGACGTCGTCGCCTCGCGGACGACGGGGCCCGATGACGCCGACACGGACGCCATCGCCCGCGTCGAGGCGACCCAGCAGTTGATCTTCGACCATCGCTTCGACATGTTTCGTGCGGTCGAGGCGGCCACCATGCCTCCGGGGGAGGTGGGGCGGAGCGCCGCAGCTGACGCCGGCTATCGCTTCCTCGCCGGAGGTGGCGGGCTTCCTTCGATCACGTCGAGCGAAGGCATCGAGATCTACCGATCGTGGCTCGCCTGTGGGAGCCCGATGGTGCTCCAGTCGGCGGACGCCGAGGGCACCGGCGCGGCCCCCGGAGATCCGTGTGACGACACCGAGACCGGAGCCCTCGGCGATCACTGCTACTACCGGGTGACCGAGCCGCTCATCGAAGCGACCTGGACCGCCATTTACGACCGAGTCATCGTCGGGGGCGGGTGCCTCGGATGCCACGATCCCGATGCGACGGTGTCCTTCGTCGAACAGAGCGCCCTCGACCTGAGCGACAAGGACGGCGCCTACGCCGCGATGGTGGGCGTCGAGGCCCTGGGCACGCCCTGCATGGCGGAGGGAGGGGCGGACCGGATCATCCCCGGCGACGCCGACGGATCGATGCTCATCCACAAGTTCGAGAATCGTCTGCCCGACGGTGGGGACATCTGCGGTGGCCCCATGCCCCTCGGCGTTCCCCTGCCTCAGAGCCAGATCGACGTCGTGCGCATCTGGATCGACGACGGCGCTCTCGACAATTGAGCCGAATCCTGTAAAGGCCAGACCATGAGCGAGAAGCGCCCGTTTCTCTCGGCGCTGAAAGCCGGGGCCCTGGTTTTCGACGGTGCCATGGGCACCGCCCTCTACGAACGAGGTCTGCTCTACACACGCAGCCTCGACGCCGCCGTGCTGGACCGCGTCGACGCGGTGAAGGCCGTCTACGAAGGGTACGTGCTCGCCGGCGCCAACGTCCTGACCACCAATACTTTCGGTGCGAATGCCTACCGTCTCGAACCCCACGGCCTTGCCGACCAGGTCGAGGCCATCAATCACGCCGCGGTCGACGTGGCGCGCGCGGCGGCGGGTCCGGCCCAATACATCGCGGGGTCCATCGGGCCGACCGGTCTGATCCTGAAGACCCTCGACGCCGACTCCGCCGACCCGGTCCGCAGCGCGTTCAGAGAACAAGCGGCGGCCCTGTCGGGGCGAGGGATCGACGTCCTGGTCCTCGAGACCTTCCGGCAACCGGAGGAACTCGAGCTCGCCATCGAGGGCGCGAAGGCCGGGAGTCGGGGTGCGGTCCCGATTATCGCCAGTTGTTCCTTCGACACTTTCGGGACCATGGCGGACGGCACGGGTCCCGAGAAGATGGCGGGGATCCTCGTCGACTGGGGTGCCGATGCCATTGGCGTCAACTGCGCGGACGGGCCGGCCGGGGTGTACGAGATGGCCTCGCGCATGCTCGGTGCCGGCGTGCCCGTCGTCGCCCAACCCAACGCGGGGCTCCCCCACCGCGTCGAAGGGCGCTTCGCCTACAAGGCAACCCCGGAGTACTTTCAGATCTACGCGCGCCGCCTCTACAAGGCTGGCATTCACGCGGTCGGCGGGTGCTGCGGTACCACGCCGGACCACATCAAGAAGATCGCCTCGGCGGCGCGCATGGTCGACGGCGGCGGGGCCTCCGTCGGCCTCGGCGGCGGCATGCGCGAGGACCGGGAGAGCACTCGGCCCATCGCCCCCGGCGCCACCGTCGTACCCATCGCGCAAAAGAGCGAACTCGGCGCCAAGCTCGGCAAGAAGTTCGTAGTATCCGTCGAGGTCAATCCTCCTCCGGGGCTCTCCCTCGAAAAGGCGATGGCCGGGGCGAAGCTGCTCCGCGACGGCGGCGTCGATGTCATCAACGTCGCCGACGGCCCGCGGGCCAGCGCTCGCATGGGCAACCTCGCCCTCTGCGCCAGGATTCAGAACGAGCTCGGCATGCCGGCGCTCATGCACGTGACGACCCGCGACCGAAACCTCCTCGGCCTCGTCGCCCACCTGCTCGCGGCCCACGAGTTCGGGGTGAACAACCTCGTCGTCATCACCGGAGACCCTCCGAAGATGGGCGACTTCCCTGACGCGACCGCCGTCTACGACACGGATTCCATCGGGTTACTGCGTGTGGTCAAGGAACTCAACCACGGCTTCGACCCCGGGGGCAAACCCATCGGCGCGGCCACCGCGTTCCTCTCCGCGACCGGGGCGGAGCCCGCGGCGAAGGACTACGA
>JAFDCW010000720.1 GCA_019312705.1 Deltaproteobacteria bacterium | reverse complement strand
GTAGTCGAGTTTGGCCAGGCCCCACTGATGGTTCGACGTGTCCGTGGTGAGCCCTACCTCGTCCTGGGTCTGGCCGAAGCTGAAGTCATGGGCGAGGGTCAGTCGCGTATACTCACCGTCCCGGGCGATGCGCGTGCGCCCCGAGATGGCGAGTTGATTGACCGTGGCGTTCGCGAGGTTGACCCCCGCCGATACGTTCAGATACCAGTTGCTGATTTCCGTGAAGCCGCTGGGGTTGATGCGCATGACGTTGGTCTTTTGCACGGTGACGGGTCCCCCTGCCGTCTCGATGACCATCGTTTCGTTGTCGTCCATGCGCACCGGACCGACGTGCATCGTGTAGTCCATCAGCACGACCGCTACCGGTGCACTGGAGTAGAACTCCCACACGTTCCTCCACTTCAGGTCGACGTCGCCGAACTCGTCGCTGTTGAAGAGTAAGCGCCCATCGCGCATCCCGTGGAAGTCACCGCCGATGGTCTCGCCGGTCTTCAGCCGCAGCCACTCCCACTCCGGCCTGCCGGAACCGTCGGTCGGGGGCATGGCGCCGAGGGCGGTGCACGTGTCGCAGGGGGGGGCGCCGGGGGCCGGGGGCTCTGTCGTTGGCCCCGCGCCTCGTTCCGATTCTGCGGTTTCCGGACGTTCGGCATCTTGCGCCGCGGCAGACGGGGACGCCCATAGGACACCCATCAGGGCGCCCGATCCCAGGAGCCGTGCGGCTACGTATGGTATTCGCCGGTGCATCTACGGCGGGAGCGTAGCCGCCCGTCGAGAGGGCGCCAGCGGTGCCGCTTCAGGGGCCCCAGGGGTTCAGAACGTGGGCCCCCGCCCGGGCCCGGGATGGGGGCTGCCGTGCGATTCGAGGGTTCTGTCCCCGGGGCGACCGGAGATCTCGAATGCTGGGACCGGGGCGCGTCGCCGACGCTGTTGGTCCCGCGGTTGGTGCCGTGGTACCGGCGGGGGCGCAGGTGACGCGTAGTGCGAAAGAGCGCAGCGTGCCGGTGTCGACCTCGACGGTGTCGCGCACCGAGAGTGTCCAGGTGCCCGTTCCGGCGGTGCCGATGATTGGCTGGAGGGCGCTCGTATCGGCGGCGCGCCACGTTCGCACGAGGGTCCTCCGGGTGCCGCCACGGTTGCGTGAGAGCTGGGCGGTCCGTCCAGCCGGGGATTGCAGGGACACGACGAGGTCGCCGACGTAGGAGTGCTGGATGTCGACGTCGACCTCGAGGTCCTGGACCGAACACTCTTCGCTCAATTCGACGCTGAGTTCGGCGGTGCGGAAGTCACGAATGTCCTGCGCTTCGCTGGCGCTGAGAGCATGGTTCGTCGGGCCCGACGCTCTGAGGGCGGCATGCAGTTCGACGGAACCCTCGATCGCCGTGCCGGTCACGGTCCGGGCGTCCATGCCGGGCGCCGTGACGACGAAGGTCAGGGCGCCGTCGGCGGTCGGGGGCATCTCGAAGAGTGCCGGAGTCGTGCCCAGGACCTGGCCTCCTTCCGTGCTCACGGTGGCACCGACGGGCTCGCTGGTTACGGAGACGGCGACCAGGTCCGGGGCGGTGCGGGCCGGGGCGTGGTCGTCCTTGCCATCCGGGGCGAGGACGAGGCGGTAGGGCAGGGGCTCGCCGGGGGCCAGGGCGGCGATGCGGATGCCGTAGACCCCGGGTTCGGTGATCTGCAGGTGCGGCAGATGCCCCGTATTGGCGTCGCTGTCGCAGTAGAAGTCGCCCTCGTGTTCGATCACCAGGCCGATGGGGCCTCCGGTGCTCGTCGCGCTGACGCCGAGCTTCAATTGGTCCTCGATGATGATCCGGTGGTCGGCGCGGGCGAGGTCGACGACGCCCGCGCAGCCCGGGGCGAGCTCGAGGGCCGGGGACTGGCCGCTGGTCTGCCCCGAGAGGATCGCCCGAGGGGCTGCCTGGCTGAGGTGCACCTCGCCGAAGCGCGGTGGGTCTTGTCCGCAGCCCGCGAGAGCCAGCGCCGCGCCCAGCACCAAGCCCAAGATTGTGCTCACACGTATCACCGAGAGTGAGGCGCCCTTCATGCGGCCTCCTTCCTGCTTTTCTTGTTTTTCCCGGGGGTCCACCGGCGCTTGCGAGGTTTGATTCCCGGTTCATCCGGAGGTTCACTCCACCGGCTCGGCCGCGCGATCTTGGCGGCGGCGGCCTTGGCCGCGGCGTCGTCGGGCAGGCGCAGGAGCAAGACGGACACGAGATAGCTGAGCAACGCCGCCAAGAAGAGCCACATGGACAGGGGCGTGGAGACTGGTGCCTCGACTACGTCTTCGAGGGCCTCCGCGGGGTCACTCAGAACGGTCCCTCCACCGATTTCGGCGAGGCGCGCGAGGGCCGCGTCGTCGTGGCCGAAGCGGGCGAGCTCTGGATCGTAGGTTCGGTCGTAGGCGATGGCGGCCGTCGGCTCGGGGTCCATCGGCATGCGGGCGACTGCGAGGAAGCCGCCGCCGACGGCGACCTCACCGGCGAAGATGCCGGGCCCCAGGGCTTCGAGCTCGAGGGCCATGCCCGGGTCGTCGGCGGTCGTTGCCATGGTGCCGGTACCGGCGCGGTGAATGCGCACGTCGGGGGCCGGAAGGGCGTTGACGGTGGGTGCCACCGCGATGACCCGAACTCGGCCCTCGGCGCCGGGGATTTCATCGAAGCGCAGCTCGAGGGGGTCGACAGTCCGCGCGCGCATCAGGGACCAGGCAAGCTGAGACCAGAACGTGTGAAAGATTTCCGAGGTGCGCCACCCGTCGGCCCAGCCGCCGGTCGTGGCCGAGGTGAAGGTTGCGACCTGGCCAACGCCCCGGTGCCAGTGGCTCAGCAGGGGTTCGCCGCGGCTCGTTTCGAGGATTGTCGCGGCGAGCGGTCGGGTCTCGGCGAGACCGTGGCCACCGAGGGCCGGGGCGGCGCTGAAGTCGATGTCGCGGATGGAACGATGGGGGGTTGCCACGCGGGGGCTGATCCGTCCCGTCCGGTGAGCGGGGGGTTGCCGGAACTGAGCCTCACGGACGAAGAGCGCCGGAAGGGAGGCGGCGTTTGCGGTCACGTGGTGACGACCTCGCCCGATACGGGCAATCTCTGCCATCAGGGGGTTCCGCGGCCCGATGGTGGTGGCCGAAATGCTCGCGCCGCTGCTCGCGAGG
>JAFDCW010000719.1 GCA_019312705.1 Deltaproteobacteria bacterium | reverse complement strand
TCCTCGTCCGGGAATTGGGCATCGGTCTCTCCATCGGACTCGTCCTCGGGGGGGTCGGCTTCGCCCGCGCCTGGTTCTTCGGCGATGACGCGAGCTTGCAGCTGGCGATCACGGTAACCCTGTCGATCACGGCGGTAACCACCCTCGGAACGACCCTCGGCTCCCTCCTGCCTCTGCTGATCCGGCGCCTCGGCTTCGACCCCGCCGTGAGCTCGACCCCCTTCATCGCGAGCCTGGTGGACGTCTTCGGCTTGGTCGTCTACTTCTCAATCGCCCAGGTCATCTTCACGATGACGTTCTAGGGGCGTTCAGTCGTCCGGGGCGACGCCCTGAGACATGACCCAATCGAAACATTCGGGCTCGAACTCGTCCCGGGCCCGGGCGACGATCCGCGCCTCTTGGGATGTATTGAGCCGCGCCCGATTCTTTCCGATGGCGCCTTCGCGGAAGAAGCGCTGGTCCGTCCGCCAACTCTTTTCGAGGCCTACCATGAGCTTCGACTTCTCGACCGACTGCATGTAAGCGAAATCGACGCGAGGCAGCACGCGGCCGAGAGCACGTTCGTCGACCGCCCATCCGAGGAAGGCGATGATCTTGCGCGCCTCGCTCTCGAGGTCGCCCTTCATGTCTTCAAAGCGCAACCAGAGCACGTCGTCGTCACCGCGGTGCGGCCAAAACGAGCGAACGAACTTGAAGATGTAGCCGTATTCCATCCACTGCTCGAAGTAGGTGTCGAAGTCGACGGGGCTCGAAGAGTCCGGAAGGTCTGCGTTCAGGGCCTGAAGGTGCCGGAACATCGAGTAGGGCAGGTCCCGGGGATCACGGGTCACGGTCACGATCTTGGATTTCGAAGTGGGCGGTCGCGGAACCGTCTGCCACTCGACGTGCATCTTGAAGACGCGCGGATCGTCGAGGGCCTCGAGCTCGGCGAGTCGTTGGTCGACGTCGTAGGGCTCGCGGCTGTTGAGATCCATCGGCAGCTCGAGCCAGGGCATCGCGTTCATCAAGCCCTTGCCGCGAATATCGGGCTCGAGGCCGCGGGTCTTCAGATGAAAGAGAAGCGTGAGCAGCCAGGTCTGCCCAGACTTCGCCGCCGTCGTGACGAAGACGTCGGAATCGCGGGCCCTCGCCTCGAACCTCTCGAGGAGAACGCCAGTGCACATGCGCGTGGTTGGGAACCGGAGTTCGCGATCGTTGGCTTCATCGAGAGGGGAGCCCATCTTGTACGCCACCCTACAATGGGGAGCGGCGAAGGCCCATCAGCGGTGCCATTTCTTGACCCCCCCCGGGCTGGGGTGTGAGCCTCCCTCCAGGAATCTTCCGAGTCACGCAAGATAGGGGAGCGGCATGTCTTCAAATACTGAAGTTTACAAGAACCCATGGGCAGCGATCGCAGCCGGGGTCATGGTCATCGGCATCGTGGGCATGCAGTACCTCACTTTTACGGCCCTCGAAGCTCAATCCGACGCGATCGCACAGATCATGAACGCCTCGGATACTGCCCGGAGGATGGAGATCACCGGACTGCGAACGCGGCAGCAGATCATCCTCACTGAGGTGCGTCAGTTGAACGAGGCGGCGGCCAACGCCCACCAAGCACCCGAAGAAGCGACCGAAGCAGACGCAAATGCAACCGGAGCGGACGCAGACGCAGACGCAGACGAAGCGAACGCAGAACCCGCAGCGGCGCGAGCACCGGCGCGAGCACGGCCGCCAGCACGGGCGCCAGCACCGGCGCCAGCACCGGCGCCAGAACCGGCCGAAGGCGAATGATGTAGCGCGGCGAGCAGCCGCTCTCGTTCACGCCATCGTCGCCGCGAGAACCTGGGGAATCTTCACCAGGTCCTCGTCCGGCAGGTATTGGGTGTCGCTACTCGCGGCGCAGGCACTCTCGATTTGTGCTGGTGTTCGCGCGCCGACGAGGGCGCAGCGTACGAGGCTGTTGGCGAGCACGTAGCGTAGCGATGCCTCCGCCAAAGACGCGACTTCCCCGTGCACGAGGAAGCGCAGCTTGTCGACTTGACGGATGCGCGCCCGAAGCGCTTGAGCGCTCCAGCGATCGCGGCGGTGGTCGGTCCGGGGAAAGCTCCGATACTCGGCCCAGCGGCCGGCGAGCAGCCCGTACATCAAGGGCGAACGCGCGATCACGGACGCCTCTGCCTTTGCGATGTCCGCCGCGAGGTCGTGCAGATCGTCGCTGGCGAGGATGTTGTAGGTCATGCAGAGCACATCGGCGCCCGCTTCGAGGGCTAGCCGGGCGCCCTCTGGCGTGCTGACCGACGCCCCCCAGGAGCCGATCTTCTCGTCCTTCTTCAGCTCGTCGACGAGCTCCCGCCAATCGTCGCGCTCCCAGAGCTCGCCCTTGGGCTCATGCAACAACCAGACGTCGATGCGCTCGGTCTGAAGGCGCTCGAGGGACCGGTCGAAGTCGGCGCGAAGGGCATCCTTGGTCGTATCGAGGTCGAGGGCGCCGTCATTCCAACGGGCCCCGGCCCGGGCAATGACCTGAACCTCGTCCCGCCCATGCTCGGCCATGACCTCTCCGATGACCTTCTCCGACACTCCGTCCCCCCAGAGCGGCGACGTATCGAAGGTCGTCACCCCGAGCTCGAGGGCCCTCGTGGCCACCCGCGCAGCGCGCTTATGATCACTCCGGCCGTAGGCATCCGAAGCGAGGCCCCAGGTCCCGAGGCTCACTTCCGATAACTCGACGTCGGTCGTGCCTACCTTGCGCGTCTTCATCCGCGGCACGATAGCGCATATGCTCCGGCAATCCTCGTGATGCGTATCACCGAGCTCTATCTCTATCCCGTCAAATCGTGCCGCGGAATCTCCGTCTCCTCGGTGCACGTCGGTCGCCGGGGTCCCACAGGCGACCGGCGCTTCATGGTCGTGGACGACGCCGGGGAGTTCATCACCCAACGGCAGGAGCCTCGCTTGGCATTGGTCGATGCGACCTTCGCCGAGGACAGGCTCGCGAAGTACGAGCGATCGAAGTTGCCGAGGGCTCATCCTTCTTCACGACCCACCTCGAACGGCCGGCGCGCCTCGTCTATATGCCCGACGAGTCCGAGCGCGCGGTTAATCCCGAGCACGGCCGGCCCGGAGACATCGTCTCTTTCGTAGATGCCTATCCGTTGCTCTTGATCTCCCAGGAGTCCCTCGACGGGCTCAATGCTCGCTTGGCCGAGCCCCTCGCCATGTCGCGCTTCCGGCCCAACGTGGTCAGCGCGGGAGGCCTAGCCCATGGGGAAGATGCCCTCGAGTCGTTCCGCATGGGCAAGATGACCTTTCGCAACGTCAAGCAATGCGAACGTTGCAGCATGACCAGCGTTGATGCCTCGACGGCAAAACGCGGGAAAGAACCTCTCCAGACCCTCGGGACCTACCGTAAGCGGGATGGCCAGGTCTGGTTCGGCACCAACTTGATCCACGACGGCGAGGGTGAACTCGCCGTCGGAGACCCCCTCACCCCCCTCTGAGCTACCATGGACGTGCACACCCTCACCGCTGGCGAACTCAAGGCTCACTTCGACCGAGGCGAGCTCTCATCCGTCGAGATTGTCGAGGCCCTCTACGCCCGAGGCGACGACGTCGACTCGCGGGTGAACGCATTCGTACACCGCTTTCGGGACCGCGCCCTCGAGGAAGCCAGAGCCGCCGACGCCGCGAAGGATCGCGGGGAAGACCTCGGCCCTCTGCATGGGCTCCCGATCTCCGTAAAAGAAAGCGTCGACACCCGGGGGGTTCCATCGAGCCTCGGCATGAAGGCCCGGCTCGGAGCCGCCGCCACGGCCGATGCAGTAGCCGTGCGCGTAGCCCGGGAGGCTGGCGCCATCGTCCTCGGCAAGACGAACGTGCCCCAAACGCTGCTCTCTCCGATGGAGACGACGAACTACATCTGGGGCTCGACGAACAATCCCTGGGCACTGACGCACGGGCCGGGGGGTTCGAGCGGCGGTGAAGGGGCAGCCGTCGCGAGCGGACAATCGT
>JAFDCW010000718.1 GCA_019312705.1 Deltaproteobacteria bacterium | reverse complement strand
CCATCCCCATCTTGATGGACGAGTTGCTCCGCGACGGGACCATTAATCCCGGCGACCTAATCTGCTTCCTCGCCCTAGGCGCGGGCCTCAATTGGGGCGCGGCTCTCATGCGCCTCTGACGGGGCCCATCGCTTGCGTCACTCGGGGGGAGTCGTGAAGTTGGGCGGCGTCGTCGCGCCACCTTCGCCCTCCGCGGCCGTCAGGCGCTCGGTGCGTCCGTCGGTATAGATCGCCACGGCCCATTCTTCGGAGCCGTAGCTCCCCCCCGGCACACCAGCGTTCCAATCGAGGTTGAGCCACACGCCGCATCGTTCGCTCGAGCGGAAGTGAATCTGTTCGATGCGCTGCTGCCCGTTCTGGCGGAGGCGGTAGTAGCGCGACAAGCGCTGCGCCACGTTCCGGGCATCGGACTCGATGCACACTTCGGCGTAGGCATGGCCGCCGGCGGGGCCGTCCATCATGACCACGCGGACGTCACCGCCGATCGAGGTGATCATCGAAGACAGCACGATCGCGAAGTCATCGCAGTCTCCGGCAAAACCGTTGGCTATCGTTTCGCTGGATCGGGCAAAGTACTCCTCGCCCCGGGGGTCGTTCACGTAGCTCCACTCGCGCCGGACATGCGTCCAGATGCGAGCAGCCTGTTCGACGTGAAAGGGTCCTTCCTCACCGGCCGCAATGCGAACCGCTGTATTGCGGGTGACCGCGTCTTCGTAGTCGAGAGCCCTCACGACGAGAGGCGCGGTGTGCACGCGAACCGACTCCTCCTCCGAAGTCCGCGGCCGCGCATCACCGAGACCGAGGCGCTCCGCAGCCGTGCCGAGGGCCCCCGGCCCGTTTCCCGTCCAGACGACGGCCCACAGAACAGCAACGGCCGCCGCCAAGACACCGACCACGGCGGCTGCGAGCATGCCCCCCTGCGGCCGACTGCGACCGACGAAGAGGCTCGCGCCGCAGCTTTTGCACTTCAAGACGCCCTTGGCGAAACCGGAAGGGAGCGTGCCGCGGGTGCCGCAGGCACCGCAGATGAAGCGCCGGCCGGGGATGGACATTCCGACGATGGTGTCGCCGCCGGCGCCCGCTCGCAGAAACGCCTTCAAGCGAGAATCACTCCACCGGAGAGTATCGCTCCCGAAGCGCACGTCCTCTCCAGGCCTTATCCGAGCGCGCTCTACTCTGACGCCCCGGACGAAAGTCCCGTTGGCGCTCCCGAGATCCTCGATGAGGATGCGGCCGTTCTTCCAGCTAAAGCGCGCGTGCCGCCCAGAAACGGAAGCGTCGACGAGCACCAGGTCGCAATCCCGACTGCGACCGAGGACGATGTAGGGGCTTTTTCCCACGAAGTTCTTACTAGTGTAGTACGCGAGAGTCACATGCGCGCGCACCCGCCTCTCAGACCCGGCTAGGCGCCGCTCATTGGCCCGGCTTCACCCCGGAGTCTGGGCGGCGAGGATTCTCAGCACATTCTCGCCGAAAATCGGGGCGATCGGCAGGCCACGGCGCTCGAGCTCAGCCCTGAGGTTCCCGAGATCACCCACATCCCGGAGCCCGGTCGGAAGCTCCGAAATCCCGTCAAAGTCAGACCCGAGGCAGGCCGCAGACGGTCCACCGAGCTCCACAACCTTGTCGAAATGGGCTCCAAGGACGGACAGATCTGGAGGATGAATCTCCGGGTCGAGTTCCAGGGCCAAGGCCGCCTCCGCCGCCCCCCGCTCCGTGTAGTCCTCGTGCTCCTCGCCGAGGGCATCGAAGCGGTCCGCGTGTTCGGCCTCGAGGGCGCGGCGCCGGTCGCGGTAGCCGACATCGATGAAGAGCGAGTAGTAGTTGATGCAGATCGCGCCCCCGCCCGCCGCGACCCGGCGAATCATCCGGTCAGTCATGTTGCGGGGGTGATTGGAGAGAGACCGGGCCGACGAATGGCTCGCAAATACGGGCCGCTCGGTGACGTCCATGATGTCCCGGAAGGTCCGGTCGCTGACGTGGGACACGTCGACGATCATGCCGATCTCATTCATCTCGGCGACGACACGGCGTCCGAGAGGGGTGAGCCCCTGGCTGCGAGCATCACCGCTCGACGAGTGACCGAGGGGGTTGTCCGTCGACCAGGTGATGGTCATGTAGCGGACACCCCGATCGTAAAAGTGGTGCAGGCGCGAGAGCGCGAGTTCTTCGTCGTCGGTGCCGAGGGCGTGAGCCCCTTCGACTCCCATGAGCAGCGCCGCTTTGCCGCGCCGGGCGGCCGCGCGCACTTCGTCGGCGTCACGGCAAATCACCGCCTGGTCCGGGTGGTCGTGGGCGAGCTTTTCGACGGCACCGATCAATGCGAGGGCCCGTTGGTACGCTGCCTCTCCCTCGAAGCGGCGAGGGTTCACCCAGATACTGAAGAACGCGCCGGTGAGCCCGCCACGTCTCATGCGCGGCAAATCGAGATGACCCCCGGGAACGGCATCGGCGATGTCGTCGTCGTGGTCCAACATGCGTTGGGTTGTATCGACGTGGGTGTCGATGGCGATGAGCGGAGCTGTCTCGGGCGCGGCGTTTTCCGACGACGGAGACGCAGCTTCGGAGGGTCCCTCGGCGGATGCTGACGCCTCCGCACCGGGCGTCACCGGCGGAGAGACAGGCCCCGTGCGATGGGGGGTGTCTTCGCCACACCCCAGCGGCGCGAGGGCTACAGGAGTGAGGAGCGTCAGAAGAGCGAGCAAGGCAAACCGCGCATGGGGAACCATGAGTCTTGATCTACTCGGCCGCAGCGGTCTTGCCCAGAGGTGCCGTGAAAACGCCAGCCTCTCGCTCGAAACCGGTCGCGCTAGGCGGAGGGTATGTCTTGAGCGGTTTGCCCGGCCCCAGGATGAATCACCCCCCGCTCGGTGTAGATGGATCGGACCAGGCGGGCGGGGGTGACGTCGAAGGCGGGGTGCCGGCAGGGGATGCCATCGGCGACGAGCATGCGGTCTCCGATTCGAGCGACTTCGTCCCGGCCGCGTTCCTCGATCGGGATCAAGTCGCCGGTCGGGGTCGACAGGTCGACGGTACTGAAGGGCGCAGCGACGGTGAAGGGTACGTCATGAGCATCGGCGAGAACTGCAAGGCTGTAGGTGCCGATCTTGTTCGCTACGTCGGCGTTCGCGGCGATGCGGTCGGACCCGAC
>JAFDCW010000717.1 GCA_019312705.1 Deltaproteobacteria bacterium | reverse complement strand
TGCCGACGGTCACGATCTCAAAAGAGTCTTCCATCTGGATGCGCACTGGGAGAGTCTACCTCCGTGGCGCGGTCTTGGAAGCTCACGTGGCTGTCGCTGCTCTACTTCGTACAAGGACTGCCCTTCGGCTTCCAAGCCACGGCCCTGCCCATCTTGCTCCGGGAGCAAGACGTCTCGTTGACGGGCATCGGCCTGGCGAACGCCCTGGCCCTGCCCTGGATGCTCAAGTTGCTGTGGGCGCCCGCCGTCGACCGCTTCGGCTCAAAGCGCCTGGGCCGGCGCCGGTCGTGGATCGCCCCTATGCAGCTCGCCCTCGCCGCGTCGGCCGGGGCCGCGGCCTTCGTCGCCCCGGACGAGAACCTCGGCCTGCTCCTGGTTCTGGTCCTCGCGATGAACCTCTTCGCCGCTACCATGGACATCGCCGTCGACGGCCTCGCCGTCTCACTCCTGAGCCGCGAAGAGCTCGGCATCGGCAACATCGCTCAAGTCGTCGGCTACAAGCTCGGCATGCTCACCGGGGGTGGGCTCTTGCTTTGGGCGAGCACCACCATCGGCTACCAGGGAGTATTTGCCGTCATCGCCGGGCTGACGGTCCTCATCTTCTTCATCACCCTGCCCTTCCGCGAACCCGACACCGCGAGCAGTGCCCCCCCGACCCTCTACCTCGTCGGCCGCGCCCTGGGCGCCTGGGTGGGAAAGAGGGGCGCCCTCTACACGTTGTTCTTCATCGCGACGTACAAACTCGGCGAGTCGATGGCCGACGCGATGTTCAAGCCCTTCCTCTTCGACCGCGGCTTCGACGCAGGGCAGATTGGCCTCTGGGTCGGCACTTGGGGGATGGTGTTTTCGGTCGCCGGTTCCTTCGCCGGCGGCCTGCTCGCGAGCCGCGGCCCGATTCTCCGCGCCGTCGCCATCGCCGCGGCTCTGCGCGCCGCCCCAGTCTTCTTCGAGTTTGTGCTGGTGTACCTCGAACCAACCGCCGCCCAGGTCATCGCCGTCACCGCCGCCGAACACTTCTTCGGTGGGGCCCTCACGACGGCGATGTTTGCGTTCATGATGAGCCAAGTCGACCGACGCATCGGGGCGACCCACTACACCGCCCTCGCAGTCGTCGAAGTCATCGGCAAGTCGCCCGCCGCCTGGGCCTCCGGTGCCATTGCCGACGGATTGGGGTACGGCGGTGTCTTCGCCCTGGCGACCGTCTTGAGCGTCGCCTTCCTGGGACTCCTGGTCCCCGTCAGCCGAGGCATTTCGCGCGACTCGGCCAAGGCCCCGTGATAGGTCAAACGCGTGACTGTACGATCGAGCCTGCGGCCCCATCTGATTCTCCTCGTCCTCCTTGCCCTCTTCACCGCGGCCTGCGGCTCGGGCTTCGAGTACGGCGCCGATTGGGACACCGAGCTCGAATACACCCGCTATCACACGTTCTCCATCGAGGACGACCTCGATGACGTTCCCGCGGGGCTCACCCGCGTCGCCATCCCGGACCACCACCTTCTGTCGGTGATCAAGAGCGCCGTGCAACGAGAGCTCGAAGCAAAACACTTCGAAACTGCCCACGAGTCGTCTGCGGACCTCATCATTCACCTCAACGGCGGGCACCGCGACGAGACGCAGGAGATCCCAAGCAACGAAGGATCCGGGCGCAGTGATCGACCGGGGCACATCGACCACCGTACAGGCACGGACCTCTCGCACTACCGGACGGGCACGCTCATCATCGACATCATCGACCGCACGTCGCGGCGTCTGGTCTTCCACGGCTTTGCCGAGGGCATCATCAGCGGGCGCACCCTGACTGACGAAGACATCGGCGGCATCGTCGCGGACATCCTGGAACAGTTCCCGCCCGAGTAGCGTACGCTCTCTAGGGCCTCTCGCCGCGGGGTCCCTCCCACGATGCCTCGTTCGCTCTCACACCTGTCTCTCCTGTCACTTTTGGCGGTCCTCTTACCGCTGCTCGGTTGCGTGCGACCGCCGTCCCCACCGACGACCGTGCCGATGCGGGAGATCCGGGCCGAGGGCCCCGCGACGATCGCTGGCGATCAGGCCAAATGCCTCTTCGTATTTCTACCGGGCTACGGAGCGAGCCCCGAAGAGTTCGTCGAGCGCGGCTTCATCGACCAACTCGAAGCCAACGTCGACGCCGACGCGACCGTCGTGGATGCACACATCGGCTACTACCTCGAAGAGAGCATCCTCGCCCGCCTCGAAGAAGACGTCATCGGCCCCGCGAAGGCCGCCGGCTACGAAAAGGTGTGGTTCGTTGCCACATCGATGGGAGCCCTCGGGGCCCTCGGCTACGGCGCCACCCACGCGGCTCAGGTCGACGGCGTCGTGCTCCTGGCTCCATGGATGGGCTTCGGCTTCGGCTTCGGGTTGATCGGCGTGCAGGGTGAAATCGCCGACAGCGGGGGGCTGGTCCGGTGGCGCAACGCGTTCGAGGACGATTCGGACCTCGACGGAGCCGCTCCCCTCGGTGCATACGCGACGCAGGAAGACTTCTCGCGCTTGGTCTGGGCCTGGGCTGCCCGGCCCCTGCGCCCCGACGGATCCGAAGTCCCGATCTACGTCGGCTACGGACAACAGGACCGGTGGGCGGAGAGCCAGGCACTGCTCGCCGACGCCTACCCCGCCCGGCGGAAGATCCTCGCCGGCGGTCTGCATCACTGGGACGTCTTCTACGACGTCTGGCGCGGATTTCTGTGGCAAGGCTTCATGCAGCGAAGCTGCGGCCGAGCGGATACGACGACGCTGCGCGCCGACCAGTAGACGCCGCATAAGAGGCGGCGGATGCGTCCCGGGGCCTCTATCGGACCCCTCGCCGAGACGCCATACTGGCCCGGCTCCATGCCTTCGAAAAAGGACGCGTCCATCGAAACCCTGCGCGGGATTGCCATCCTCATGATGGTCGCGGGGCACGTGATTGGCCATGATGTGCACGCGGGTATGCGGGTCGCCGACGACTCCACGTGGCGGTATGTCTACTCCTCGTTCGAATACGTCCGACTCCCCCTCTTCACCTGCATCTCCGGCTTCGTCTACGCCCTTCACCCAGTCACCGCCCAGAACTTCCGGGCCTTCCTGGTCGGCAAGGCCCACCGCGTGCTCTTGCCGCTCTTCTTCGTCGGAACCCTGCAGTTTCTCCTCCGGGGC
>JAFDCW010000091.1 GCA_019312705.1 Deltaproteobacteria bacterium | reverse complement strand
GCCGAAGCGCACGTAGCGCTTTACCTTGTCCGGCGCGTTGGGGCGCTCGGGGTGGGTGGCCTCGAGGACCCGAATCGCATAGTCCTGAACGTGGCGGGCGACGGCAACGTCCCGGACGACCCTTCGCATGGCGAGGATGTCCTCCTTGCCGAGAACCGGGCTGATCTCAGGTGCGACGTTGCCGGTGGTCCGGTCGAGGATGGCGTGCAGGTCGTCGTGGCTCGGGAACTCCACCTGGAGCTTGAAGAGGAAGCGGTCGAGCTGGGCCTCGGGGAGCGGATAGGTGCCCTCCATCTCGAGGGGGTTCTGGGTCGCGAGGACGAAGTAAGGCTCGTCGAGCTTGTAGGTCGTCTTGGCGACCGTGACCGAGTGCTCCTGCATGGCCTCGAGGAGCGCGCTCTGGGTTTTCGGGGTCGCCCGGTTCACCTCGTCGGCGAGGACGATGTTGGAAAATATGGGGCCCTTGCGGAACTCCAGGCGCATCTCGCCGCTGCCACCGATGTCTTCGCTCATCACCGTCGTGCCGAGGATGTCCGCGGGCATGAGGTCCGGGGTGAATTGGATGCGGCTGAAGTCGAGGTGCAACGCGTCGGCGAGGGATCGCACGAGCATCGTCTTGCCGAGGCCGGGGACTCCCTCGAGCAGCGCCTGGCCGCTCGAGAGCAGGCACGTCAGGACCCCGTCGAGGATCTCCTCCTGGCCGACGATCATCTTGCCGACCTCGGTCTTCACGCGGCCGATGTCTTCCCCGAAGCGCTCGACCTGCTCCTCCGGGGACGTGCTTGCCGTGGCGCCTTGGCCCGTCTCTTCACTCATTCGCTCGCCTCTCCGTCTCGTGGCCGAATCAATTGAAAGTACCGGCGCACATAGAAGCGGTACCCGGCAGGCACTTCGTCCCGTTCGAGCACCTCTTCGGCGTGGTCTTCGTAGTCTGTGTAGACTTCGCGATAGCTCGCATTGGCGAACCCCCGGTCCGCCGCCGAGAGGATCACCTCGGAGCGCGTCGGCCCTTGGCTTTGTTCGCCCTCGACGCGCACGTTCCTCTGGGACCCGGCGAGGCGGGTCGGGTCGTCGAGCATGGTGGGGTCGTGGCCCTGGCCCGCACCGGGGCCGTTTTGCCCTTGCCCCTGACCTTGGCCCTGACCCTGACCCTGTCCTTGACCCTGACCCATGCCGGGGAGTTCGAGCATGGCCTGCTGGCCTTGCCCCTGGCCACCGAGCTGCAACACCCGCTCGCCCTGTCCCTGGCCGTTCTGTCCCTGTCCCTCGCCTTGGCCCTGGCCGGTCTGCCCCTGCTGTCCGCCTTGGCCTTGCTGTCCCTGCTGTCCTTGTTGCCCCGGGCCGACGATGCGCGTGCCCCCTTGTCCGCCCTGGCCTTGCTGTCCCTGGGCCCGAAGAACAAAACGCTCCATCTGCCCCTGGCCTTGCCCTTGGCCCTGTCCGCCTTGGCCGTTCTGTCCCTGTTGCCCTTGACCGTTTTGGGCCTGCTGCTGGCGCTGGCGGCGTAGCATTTCGCGGAGTTGACGCAGTTGCTCGGTCATCTGCCGCATTTGCTCCGCGGACATCTGCTCCCGAGCCATACGGTTGAGGTCGTCGGCGCTGCGGTCGACTGAGTCGGCGGCGTCCTGGGAGCCCCCGGCCTCGCGGTTCAGATCCTCGGCGGCCTGGCCGAGCTCGCGCTGCAGGCGCTGGAGCTCTCGCCGCGCGTCTTGATGTTCGCGCTGTTGGCGCTCGAGGCGCTCGAGCTCCCGGCGTCGGCGGTTGAGCAGCCGACGGTCCTGCTCGTTCAATCCCTGCTTTTCACGCTCTCGCTGGAGCAGTCGATTCACGCGCTCGCGCTGCTCTTCAATTTGTTCACTGAGGTCACGCGATTCCGCTTCGGCGGCCCGGCGAAGGGCATCTCGGAGGCGGTCGAGCTCGCGGCGGCTCGGCGGGTTTTCTCGGAGCTGGGCGGCGAGCTCACGCATCGCTTCCTCGGCGGCGCCGGGGTTCGCGTCGCGGAGGGCCTCGGACGCGGCCCGGGTCAGCTCCGAGCGCCTGAGCTGGTCGCCGAGTTGCCGGAGGGCGTCTTCTAGCGCCTCGGCGTCGGCGCGCCGGCCTTCGGACATACGATTCTCGAGCTCACGGATGCGCCTCAGGGCCTCGGTGCGGTCGAGGCGCCGGTCCTTGAGGTCTTCGATGAGCTGGTTGAAGCGTTGAGCGGCCTCGGTGACTTCTTCGCTTGCCTCGCCTTGGCGGACGAGGTCGTCGAGATCGGTGCCGAAGGCGTCGAGGTCATCGGAATGCAGCAGCAGGGGAAGCCGAGGGGGAGGCGACACGATGGCCAGGCGGTCCGGAACCTCGAGGGTGGTCAGACCGGCAACCATGAGCGCGAGTACGGACGCCGCGAAGAGGTGCCTGGGCGGCCTGATGGGGAACGCCCGGCGGGGATCGAGGCTCTTGCCGCGGTGGACGGCGTCCGTGATGGCGGCCTCGGCGAAGGCGGAACGCTGTGCCCGGGGCTGGTCGGCGAACTCGAGGGCGCTCGCGAGGCGGGAGCTGAGGTGATGGCTCCGGTCGAGGAGCTGGGCCGCGAGGAGCGGACGGACCGGGCGCAGCGCCGACACGAGGGCGCCGAGGACCGGCAGGGCGGCGGCGAAGGCGAACCACCCGCGGGCGTCGCTCGCAGCGATGAAACCTGCCTTCGACAGACCGAGGACGGTCCCCGCGAGGCCGAGCCCCACCACGAGGAAGAGCACCCCGACATCGAGGGCGCGCTCGAGGCGGATGCGCCGACGCACCCCTGCGATCGCCTGACGGATGGCCCGAAGGTCGCTCATCGACTGCGCTTACTGCCCTCGATCATGGTGGCCACGCTTTTCTTGGGACGGCGTACGCCCAGGATTGGTCTATGGAGGATAGCAGCCCTCCTTGCCGGGCAACGTACCGGAAGGGCAGGCTATTTCCCGAAGGGGCTCGTGCTGCTCCCCGGCGCGGGGGCGAAGGGCAGGGTGAGCACCCGCTCCCCGGCCGTCAGGGTGCCTCGATCTTCGGGCAACAGGGCCAATACGTCGGCCCGAGCCACCGAGGGCATGGCGCCGGAGCCCTGGCGTTGAAAGAGATCGACGACGAGGCCGTCGTCGGTCAGCCGTAGCTTGCCCCGGGCGAGCTCGGGGCGGCCGGTCTTGCGCTGGTGATCGTGGCCCAGGGCCACTTCCCGGGTTTGGGGATAGGGGTTCGGGTCTCCGAGCATGTGCCGGATGCCCGGGCCGGCGAAGACCTGGAACGTGACCATGGCGCTGACCGGATTGCCCGGCAGCCCGATCACCGGGACGTTACCCCGGCGGCCAAAGGTCACCGGTTTGCCGGGCTTGATACGGATCTTCCAGAAGTCAGCCTCGATCCCGACGCGTTCGAAGGCCTCTCGCACGTGGTCGTGGTCGCCAACGGACACACCCCCGGTGGTGACCACCAGGTCACACTTCAGCGCCTCTTCGAGGAGCTGCGAAATCGCGTCGAGGTCGTCGGGAGCCGGGGGCAGGGCGACGGGCTCTCCGCCGGCCTCGGCAATTTGAGCGGCGAGGGCGTAGCGGTTCGAGTCGACGATGGTGCCGGGGCGCGGCGCCTCGTCGATGCCTCGGAGCTCGTCGCCGGTCGATACGATAGCGACCCGGGGGCGCCGATGAACCACGACCTCTCCGTGCCCCTGGCTCGCCAGGAGACCGATGGCGCCGGGGCTGACCCGCGTTCCGCCCTCGAGGAGCACATCTCTGGCACGAATGTCTTCGCCCTGGGCTCTGACGTGGTGGCGGGGAGGGGAGGCGAAGCGGATGGTCAGCGTATCGCCGTCCCTCGTCGTGTCCTCTTGCATCACGATGGCGTCGGCCCCGTCGGGGAGCGGTGCCCCCGTCAGGATTCGAGTCGTGGTGCCCGCCGCGAGGGGCGGGGGCATGGGTCCGCCGGCACGGGACTCGCCGACGACGGGCAAGATGACCGGGGTCTCTTCGGTCGCGCCTGCGACCTCGGCGGCTCGGACCGCGTAGCCGTCCATCGCGCTGTTCGAGAACGGCGGGGCGTCCTGCTTGGCGGCGACATCGCCCGCGAGGTAGCGGCCGAGGGCGCCCGCGAGGGGGCAGCTCTCGGGAGGTAGCGGTGAGAAGGCCGCCATGATCCGCCGCTGTGCTTCGTCGATCTCCAGCATGGGCCGGGAGGGTAGACGATTTTCGAGCGGAACCGGGGGCGCGATGGCCGTCGCGATTTCGGACGCCACGAGGCGTCGCCCATCACCCGCCGCTGACGTCCGTTTCGGCATCCGCGCTTGGCGGCGTCGCGTCGTCACGGTCGTCGAGGTAACCCTCCGGGAGCGACACCTTCTGAGTCCCTCCGGTCTTGCCGCGAATGACCCGCATCGAATTCGGGGGGAAGGGCATGGTGCGGTCGACGTCTTCGAGGGCCCGTTTCACGTCGGCGGCGCTGTCGACCTTCATCAGCCGGCTCCGGAGCGCCGCGCTGCCGCGAAAACCCTTGGTGTACCAGGTGGCATGGCGGCGGAAGCCACGGATGCCCATGCGAGCTCCGAACCAATCCTCGAGGCGTTGGCTGTGCTCGACCATGATGTCGGCCACCTCGCCGAGGGTCGGTGGGTCGGACGGCTCACGGCCCGCGAAGACGTCGGCGAGGTCCCGAAAGAGCCACGGTCGGCCGAGGCACCCGCGGCCGACGACCACGCCATCGCATCCCGTCTCGCGCATCATGCGCAGGGCGTCCCAGCCTTCCCAGATGTCGCCGTTGCCGAGGACGGGGATGGTCGTGACAACCTCCTTGAGCGCCGTAATCGCCGACCAGTCGGCGTGGCCGGCGTAGAGTTGGGCGGCGGTGCGAGCGTGCAGAGCGACCGCAGCGCAGCCTTCTCCTTCGCCAATACGCCCCGCTTCGAGGTGGGTGAGCAAGGAGTCGTCGATGCCCATGCGAAACTTGATGGTGACGGGCACGTCGCCGGCGTTCTGGACCGCGGCCCGGACGATGGCGCGCAGGAGGTTCGGTTTGGCCGGGATGGCGGCGCCGCCCCCTTTGCGCGTTACCTTTCGGACTGGGCAGCCGAAGTTCATGTCGATGTGGTCGACCTTGCCTTCGGCGACCAGCCGCTTGATGGCCTCGCCGGTGTAGTGGGGGTCGGTCCCGTAAATCTGCAAGCTCCGAGGCGATTCGTCGGGACCGAAGTCGGCGAGCTTCAGGGACTTTTCGTTTTCGTAGACGAGGGCCCGAGCGGTGACCATCTCTGATACGTAGAGGCCCGCTCCGAAGCGTTTGCAGATGGAACGGAAGGGGTAGTTGGTGACTGCCGCCATCGGCGCGAGGATGACCGGTGGCCAGACCGAGAGCGGTCCAATGGAGACCGGCCGAAACTCGCCCGCGCATGCGAGGGGCACGTCCCGGTTGATATCGCTCTTGTACTCAGCGCGCACGACGGGGCAGGGATAGCAGGTTTGCGGGGCGGCGGCGGCAGCGGCGGGCTCTGGGTCGGGGCGAGGCTCGCCGCCTAGCCGGTCCCGGGTTCTTCTGCCGCTGCCGGACCGGCCGAACCGGCCGCAGGCGGTTGGGGCGGCTCGGCCGCGTCCGCTTCGGGGCTGCCTTCGGCGGCGGGGTCGGCAGATTCGGCGTCCCCCCCTCGCTCTGTTTCTTCTGGGGCTGCGGCCTCAGCCCGTGGCACCGTCGCGTCGGCGGAGTTCGCTGCCTCTTCGGTGGGGTCTTCCCCGTCCTCGGCGTCCTCGGCGTCCTCGGCGTCCTCCCGTGGCAGTGCTTCACCCCGGGCCGCGGCTTGCGCCGCGAGGCGTCCGTCGAACGCTCGGACGGCGGCAGCCGGGGCACGCTCCCGCGCCGTGTAGACGATGATCTGCTGGCCCGCCTGGAGGTTCGTATCCCGGGCGAAGCGGTTGATGCGCGCGATGGAGCCAACCGAGAGTTCGAATCGCCGGCCAATGGCGGTCAGCGTATCTCCTGAGCGGACCGTGTAGCGGAAGCGGACTCGGCCGCGGTTCGCTTCGTGGTAGTCGAAGAATTCTTCGCTGCCCACGGTCATGACACGGACGTCGTCCTCGGCGATCACCACTGCGCGACCGAGGTCGACCTCGGGGGGGGCGAAGACCTGCAGGACGAGGCCCCGGGGCAGGGTGGCCCGTCCGTCCACGTGGTTCCACCGGCGAAGCTCATCGGCCGAAACGCGGAAGAAGCGCGCGACCTCGGTTGCGGTCTCGGCGCCGGTGGTGCGGTAGAACACCCGGCGCCGCCCTTCGGGGGCGGTGAGGTCGTCGGGGACGGCGATGACCGGGCGCTCGTCGGTGCGGGTGGTGCGCTCCGCCACGGCGGGGACCATCAGGCGAAAACCGGCGCCGACTCGCTGGTCGTCGCCGAGCTCGTTGGTCTCTCGGAGGGCGCTGGACGACGTGCGAAACCGCGTCGCGACGCCCCCGAGGGTCTCTCCAAAGCGGACCACGTAGGGCCGATGGGCTGGATCCCTCGGACGCGTCCGAGTCCACGCCCGAGCGAAGCGGTCGCTAGTGCCGGCGGGGATGCGCACGCTTCGCCTGTCGCCGGGGGGAACTCGGTTGCGCCGGAAGCTCGGATTGAGCTCGGCGACAAGCGCCGTATCGACACCCGCGGCACGGGCGACCTGGGGCACGGTGGCTCCGCCGGGCACGTCCACCCGGTCGAAGGCCACGGGCTCCCCCTCGATGTCCTCGAAGCCAAAGCGCTCGGGATTGCGGCCCACGATGGCGCACGCCATGACCTTGGCCACGTAGAACGTCGTCTCGAAGGGCAGCCCCGCCTCGAACTGGGTGAGCACCCAGTAGTCGTTGGTATTGTATTTCCGCATGGAGCGGAGGAGGGCGCCGTAGCCCATGTTGTAGGCGGCGAAGGCGAGTTCCCAGCTGCCGAAGCGTCGGTAGAGATGATCGAGGTACCGGGCGCCGGCGTCGGTGGATTCTTCGGGGTCCCGGCGTTCGTCGACCCAATGGTCGACGGCGAGGCCATATTCCTCGCCGGTGGCGCGGACGAACTGCCACATACCGACGGCAGAGGCGCGGGACCGGGCTGCGGGGTCGAAGCCGCTCTCGATCATCGCCAGGTAAGAGAGGTCTTCGGGCAGGGAGAGCGCCCGGAGGCGTCCCCGAACCATCGGCCCCCAGCGTCGCTCTCGGCGCAGCCATGCGGCCATGAGCGCATGGCCCCGGGGGTTGTCTTTGTAGAATTCGAGGTATCGGACGACCTGGTCGTCCCAACGGATGGGGATGTCGGGGAGGGAGAGGCCGCTGAGCCAGGCCAGGTCCGGTGAGGCCGACGCCGAGGGGGCCCGGCCCCGAGGGGGGGTGTCGGAGGTCAGGGAGATTGGAGGCGTACCGAGCACCCCCCAGGGGGTCGCGCCGGCGTCGACGAGCGGGCGTCGGTCGCCGAAGAGGGTCTCTTCGGCGATCCGGAGGTCGCGAAGCTCCTCCGATTCGAGGCTTTCTCCACTATTGGGGAGAGTCAGGGCCCCGGGAGCCTGGCTGGTGCCTTGAGCTACGGCTGCGCCAGCCGGGGCACCGGTGGCCACGACGACGATGAGCGCAAAAATGCCCCTCGGTCCATACCGCATCGCGACAAGCGTAGCTGCGCTGGCGGTGAGGGGCCACAAACCACCGATTCCGTTTAGAGCACATCTAAAAAATGCTCCTGTCGCCTCGCTTGCGGGGCGCGACCGTCTGCGGCCATCCCCTCGACTCGAAAATGCTCAGCATTTCCTCGTCTCGCGGACGCCACATCCGACCACGCCGCGCGGCGCGATGCTCGGTCGCGTTTTTGAGATGTGCTCTAGCCGGAGCTTCGACTACCCTGCTTTTCAATATGCATCGTGGGGTTCGCGAGTTTGTGCGCTGGATTGACGCGCACCGGGATAGGGCGGGGGTCGCTGTGAACGCCCCAGCGGGGTCGGCGGATGTCGTGGCCCTCGAGCATCAGCTGGGCGTACCGCTCCCTGCGGACCTGCGCTTCGTGCTGACCCGTTTCAATGGAGGCGTCGTCCCTTCGGGGGAGCTGCTGCCTGCGAGGGTTGGTCCCGGGAGCATCGAGGCGGAACTGCGCTCGTTGGCCGATGCGTTCGAAGCGGACTTCCTCGACCCCGAGTTGCTCTTGCCGTTTCACCGGACGACGGAGGGCAGCTTGCTCTGCTTCGACCGGAGCGCGGGCCCCGTGTCGGATACCTGGCCGGTTGTCGATTTCTACGAAGAGACGCACGAAGTTCGCATTGTCTATCGAACCTTCGACGGCTGGTGTCGGAACTGCGTTGCCGAATGGGACGCCCCTGACTTCGAAGAAGAGTTCAGCCTCGACAAGTATCTGCGCCAGGGGCAGCGCCACGTGGACATCGAGCCGGATATCAGCACGGCCCACGCGACCGTCGCCCACGCTCTACGTCGAGCCGGGCGGCCGGAAGCGGCGATGGGCGCATACCTGAATGCGGCCCGATGCGTGCCGCCACTTCCGTGGTGCGACTGGGAAGCGCTCAAGCTAGCCGTTCTCCTCGGCCGGCCGAACGATGCCATCGAGGCGGCTCAACGGCTTTCTTCTCGGGCTCCATCGGATCGATGGCGCGTCCGCGAGACCACGCCCGGTCGTGTAGCCGACGTCATCGCACGCCTCGCGGCGGCGAGCGTCGACAACAAGGCGTGGGTGCGTATCCTCGACTCTCTCGTCGAGCAGGCAACCGACGAAGACGACCACGCCCAGGCTCACGCGGTGCGGCGAGCAATCCTCCACGACGAGCCCACTCCGCCGCCGCGGCATTTTCGCGAGGCGTCGATCCTCGAGCTTCACGCGGACCCGCAGCAGCATTGGGACCAGGCGCGGCAGGCCTATATCGACGGCGCCCTCCGGGACGACGACATGCTCCTGGACGCAACGCTATTGGCCCTCTTCGAGGGACATGCACCGCGCGAGTTGCTCGAAATCCGACGGGACTTCTAGCGTGCGAGGGGAAGTCATCTCTCTGGCCCTGGGTCTCGTGCTCCTGTCGGCCTGCGGCGGGGCGTTGGGCAGCGGATCCGGTGAAGACGAAGAGCTCGACGAGGGCGATGCGATGGGGCCGCCGACGGCCCTCTCGCTGCCCTCCCTCGACGTCGACCGGGACAGCCTCAGTGAAGGCATGCTTTTCGGATGGGAGCTCGCCGACGAGAGCTTCGATTTCCAGCGACCGCCGGCACCCCCTTCGGGGGCCACCGACGACTACCAGGTGTGGGCCGACGAAGAGCTGGCCAGCTGGCTAGAACGCAAAACGTCGACCGTCGTCGCCGCCCGGGGTGAACTCGACCAGGCGGCCGAGGAAAGTCTCCGACAGCGCATTGTCGCGGGCGCCCTCGTGGGGCTGATGTACGAATCGATCGGTCGCGCCCTTCGCCGGTTGCCGGTCCCCGCCACCATTCAGACGGACCAAGAGATAGCGGAAGTCTTTCGCTCCATCCTGGTATCCCAGGCTCGCCCGTACTTCGGCTTCGCTAACCGTGCTTACGATGCCTGCCGACAAAACGCCCTAGGCGGCCC
>JAFDCW010000716.1 GCA_019312705.1 Deltaproteobacteria bacterium | reverse complement strand
CCCCCTTCCCGCGCCTTCCCAGGACAGCGACGAGGACACCATCCCCGACATCGTCGAAGGCTGGATCCTCAACGTCGACTCGGACGGCGATGGGGACCCGGACTACGAAGACCGGGATTCCGACGGCGACTCCATCCTCGACTCCATCGAGGCCGGGGACAGCGACATGCTGACGCCGCCCATCGACACGGACGGCGACGGCACCCCCGACTACCTCGACGATGACTCGGACGGCAACGGTCTCCTCGACCGTGTCGAAGGGGCCGGCGACGCAGACGGCGACGGCCTGCCAGACTTCGCCGACGTCGACGACGACGAGGACCGCATCCCCGACGTAGAAGAGATCGGCGACGGCGCGTTCCCCGTGGACAGCGACGGCGACGGCTTCGCCGACTTCCGGGACTTCGACTCCGACGGAGACTCGATCTCGGACCGAGACGAGTACTCGATCGACACCGACGGAGACGGAACACGTGACTACCTCGACCTCGACTCCGACGGCGACGGACTCCCGGACGCCCTCGAGGCGGGCGACGCGACCCTCGAGACCCCTCCCGTCGACACGGACCTCGATGCGATTCCGGACTACCGCGACCTGGACTCCGACAACGACGGCCTCTCGGATGCCCTCGAACTCGCGTCCGGCTCATCCGCGGTCCTCGAGGACACCGACGGCGACGGCGTCAGCGACCTGGTCGAGGTCGGCGCCGGGAGCGACCCGGCCAACATGGACGACAACCCGCAAACGCGGGGGGACTTCGTCTTCATCATGCCCTACCGCGAGGCTCCGTTCCCCGAACGGGACACCCTGCTCTTCCGCACGAACATTCGCCGAGCCGACGTCTACTTCCTCTTCGACACGACCGGCTCGATGAGCGGTGAGATCACCACCATGCGGGACCGAGTCACCCAGGTCATCGACAACATCACCTGCGAGGACTCGCGCACCCCGTGCGCCGGGGACCTCGGGTGCGTAGGCGGTGAGATTTGCAGCCTCGATGGATTCTGCATGGAGGACCCCGTCACCAGCGGTTGCATCGCCGACCTCTGGACCGGCGTCGGCACCTACGCGGGCTACGAGGACAGCTACCGCAACATCTTGTCCCTCCAGCCCGACATCGCCGTCACCCAGGCGGCAATCCCCGAGCGCGCCGACGGCCCCGGTGGCGCCGAGTCACTATACGAGAGCGCGGCCTGCGTGGCCGACCCGAGCGTCTGTTTCGGCGCGGTCTGTGACCCGACCGGCATCGGCTGCCCCGCCTACCGGCGCGACGCAATCCGCATCCTCGCCCACATCACGGACGAGACCAACCAGTGCACGACCGAGGACTGCCAGCTGGTGAACACGTCCGGCGCCGCCGGCGGTCGTCTGGCCCTCCAGCGCATCAACTTCCTCGCCATCGACGCGGACTCGGGCCAGAGCCCCCGCAACGACCTCCGCAACCTCGGCATCGCGGCGGGCACCGTCGACAGCGCCGGAGAGCCCTTCTACTACGCCGGCTCCGAGTCCGCCGTGGCGGGGGCGGTCACCACCGGCATCTCCGAGATCGCCAGCGAACTGAAGCTCTTCGTCGACATCGACGCGACCGACGCCGACGGTGACGACGGAGACGCGCTGCAGTTCATCCAGCGCGTCGAAATCAATACCAGCGCCTTTGGGTGCACCGACGCTCCCCCCTTCGCCGACGTCAACGGCGACGGCTTCGACGACGCGTTCCCGGACCTCAAGACGCGCACCCCCGTGTGCTGGGACGTCATCGCACGCCCCAATACCCGCGTGCCTTCCACCGACCGGCCCCAGGTCTTCGTGGCAGACCTGACCGTCTACGGCGACGGCTCCCCCCTCGACCGACGCCGGGTCTTCTTCCTGGTGCCGCCGCGCAGCGTCGCCGCCTGCCCCGACCCTCCCTGCGAGTGATCCCTCGGGCCTCCTCGGCCCACCCGTAGGCCTCCGGCGCGCCCCCAAAAGGAGCGCGCCGCAGGCTTTTTCACCATCAAAACGCCGAAGCACGTCGCAAGACCGAAGAAATTGGGGGGGCAGCGCGATCTAAGAGCCCTGCCGAGTCGTACCCGAGGTGTGGGGATCCCATATGTCTCGATTCATTGCCCGTTTAGATAGTATTTGCGATTCTCCCCCCTCGTGGAGGAAACCCGCCGAGAGGATCAGGAGCTCATCGGTCGCGTCGCGTCCGGTGACCGGGATGCCCTGGCCTCGCTCTACGACCGTCACAGCGGCACGATGATGGCTATCGGACTCAAAATCCTTCGCGCCGCGGGGGAGGCTGAGGACGTCCTCCATGACGTCTTCCTCGAGGCCTGGGGCCGCGCCGGCACCTACGATGCCACCAAGGCCTCGGTTCGGGTGTGGCTGCACCTCCGCATGCGAAGTCGGTGTCTCGACCGCGTCAAGTCTGCGCGCTGGAAGCGTTCCGAGTCGCTCTCTACTCGAGAACACGCGCGCGCGGCCGTCCCGCCGGTGGTCGAAGCCGCAGCGGATGCTTCCCTGCTCCGGGCGGCGCTCACCGAGCTCCCAGAGGAGCAGCGCATGGCTTTGGCCCTCGGCTACTTCGGCGGGCTCTCTTCACGCGAGATCGCAGAACACATGGGTATCCCAACGGGCACGGTGAAATCTCGCGTGGCAGCCGCAATTGGAAAACTGCGAGCAACGCTCTTGGAGGAGACGTGAGCGGCGGGACGAAGAATGGCGACGGGCCCACCGACGGTCCGGGCGGGGGGGACGCGTTCCTGCGCGAACTCGGCGAGGGCGGGCTCTCGGAGAGTGACGCAATGGAGGCCCTCATCGGCAGCCTCGAAGCAGCGACGACAACCGACGGTCTCCGGGCCCGCATCCTCGCGTCGACCGAGACGACCGCTCGGTTCGCATTCGCCCTCGAAGAGGTTGCCAGCTTGGTGCACGTGAGCGTCCAGGGGGCCCGGGACCTGCTCCTCGGCATCGACGTTAGCGACAGTTGGGTCGACGCGCCCTTCCCTGGCGTCGGACTCTACAACTTCGAAGGAGGCCCCGAGGTCCGCGGCGCAGTCACCGGCTTCGTGCGCATGATGGCCGGAAGCGTCTTCCCGCATCATCATCACGAGGGACAGGAGAGCATCCTGGTTCTCTCGGGGCGCTTTCGGGACAGCCACGGAAAGGTTGCCGG
>JAFDCW010000715.1 GCA_019312705.1 Deltaproteobacteria bacterium | reverse complement strand
TGGAGTGCGCCGGTCGCCGGTTCGAACCGCCTCCGAAGCCTCCGCCGTGGCGCGCGTGATCGCTCGGGCGGGTTCCGTGCGCCTCGTCGGGGTCATGGGCTACGAGGCCCAGATCGCCGGCCTGGCGGACGCGGTCCCCGGCAAAGCCCCCATGATGGCCGTCGTCCGCGCCCTCAAAGGGCGCTCCGTCACCGAGCTCACGGCCCGTCGCGGCGCTGTCGTCGATGCGCTGCGCCGGGGCGGGGCTAAGCTCGAGTTCGTCAACGGCGGCGGCACCGGCTCCCTCGAGAGCACCTCTCGGGATCGGTCGGTCACCGAGGTCACCGCCGGCTCGGGCTTTTTTTCGCCAGCCCTATTCGACGCCTACCGCGAATTCCGTCACCAGCCGGCGGTCGCCTTTGCGCTCCCCGTCACTCGGCGTCCGGCCCCCGGCATCGTCACCTGCCACGGTGGCGGCTACATCGCGTCCGGGGCGACCGGTAACGACAAGCAGCCCCAGCCGTACCTCCCCCGCGGCGCCGAACTGCTCCCCCTCGAAGGCGCCGGAGAGGTCCAGACCCCGGTGAAGCTCCCCAAGGGCACGACGGTCGCCATCGGCGACCCGATCTTCTTTCGCCACGCAAAGGCGGGGGAGCTTTGCGAGCGCTTCGCGACCCTCGCCCTCGTCCATGGCGATTCCATGCGCGAGCAGGTCCCGACTTACCGTGGCGATGGGAAGACGTTCCTCTGACGCACGGCCCCCAGCCGCGGCTGACTCGGCCGTCCCCCCGCTCCCGTTGACTGGCCTCGGGGCTGCGCCCGGACGCGTCGACTAGCACTACTTGATTAGGCGATCGGGATGTGATCTACGATCCCGATGGCGACATTTGCGGCACTGCGGGACGGCCTCGATGACTTCCTGACGAGTCATCTCGAGGGGCTGGAGAACGAGCAACGGATCGAGGCGCTGGGTTGGTATTGCCACGGCCTCGGGTTCGAGGTGGAAGCGAAGACAGCGCTGGGTCTTGCGGGCGCGTTGAACCCCTATCGACCTGCACCGGCGAGGACGCGACCTGTCGGGGCCGCCGAACGTTCCCGCCGAGACCTGGGAGCTCGACCTCGAGGCAGGCACCTGGACCGAGGCCGCCGTCCCCTCGAGCCCGCCCGGGGTCATCGGATGCGCGATGGTTTCACGGGGCGTCTTCCCGCCGCCGGCGACGCCCTGGGCACCATGCTCGGGGGCTACCGCGACGGGAGGCCGGTGCGCGAGATCCGTCGCTTGTCGCCGCTCTGATGCACGCCCATTCAATCGGCCAGCGGGATGTTCCGGTCGTTCGCGTCGAAGCGATAGATGCCGAAGGGCCCCGCGGCGAGGAGGATCTCGTCGCCTTCGAAGAGCACTTCGCTCGGCCAGCCCTGGAGCGGGAAGTAGGCCTGGGGCGCGGGGTGCGTCGCATCGCGGAGGTCCAGGAGCAAGAGGCCCCCGGGCACCTGGAAGAGCGCTCGACCCTCCTCGGCTCCGTTCAAGGTGGCCCAGGTGTCCACGTCGACCACGGAGACGACGTCGAGGGTGGTCGCGTCGAGGACCGAGAGCCGGGCGAGCTCAGCGACCGGTCTCGCGACGTCGGTGGCCCCACCGGGGGCGCCGACGTCTACGGTTCCGGTGCCGACGCCGATGCCGCCGTCGTAGGACCACGGGGGTCGGTCCGTGACCAGCACGTGGCCGGCCCCGTCGAGGACCACGCCCTGGACCAAGCGGTCGCTGAAGCGCTGGCTGCCGAGGAGCAGAGCTCGATCACCGAGGAGCTCGAGGCGATGAACCAGGGTCTCGGCGGTGCGCTCCCCCCAACGAAGGTCTCGGGTGTAGAGGGCCGCTCCGTCGATGGCGATGAGCTCCCCGGGCACGTTGACCGGCGTCCCGACGACGGGATGCGAAGGCGCCGACAAGTCCACGGCACGGAAGAACCACGCCACCAGGGGCCGCGGGTCGGCCGGGTCGACGACCCCGATGGGCCGCCGATAGGTGTAGTAGACCCGGGCCTCGCCGCCGATGATGGAGACCGCCTCGTCGGCGACCGGGAGCGCCATCGACGGCGCGAGGACCGGGGCCGCCGGGTCCGACAGATCGAGGACCTCGAGGGTCATCGACTGCCAGTAGCGACGGAGTTCGTGGTCGCCGCAGTCGGTGCGCGTCGCGATGGTGGCGGGGTCGACCTCCACGCAAGCGACGGCGGCGGGCGGGACGCCGCAGGCCGCGATGGCCCCCTCGCAGACCTCGGGGCCGCCGTCGATGCTGCGGCAGGTGATGCCGCCGTCGTAGAACGTGCAGTCGCTTTCCGACGTGCACGGGCCCCGCTCTTCGGGCCAGGTGTGGCAGACGTGCTCGGTGCCGACGAGGCTCTCCTGGGGCTGCCGCGACGCAAAGACCACCGCGTCTCCGGCGACGGTGATGTCCCCGGAATATCCGTAATCCCACCGATAGCCGCAATCGAAGCAATCCCCGGGGACCGGATACCCATAGCCGTAGCCGTCGGGGGTTATGCTGTCCGTGACCAGGCGCCCGACCTCGCGGGGTACGGCAGGGTCCGAGAGGTCGTGAACGACGAGGGTCGTATCGTAGACGTAGGGCCAGTCCGATGTGTCGCGGGGCACGCTGTCGACGACGAGCAGCAAGGCGCCGACCTGGACCAGCCGGGCCCCGGCGGGCACGTCGAAGCGCGCGACGGCCTCAGCGCTATCCGGGTCGACATCGCTCGGAATCACCTGGACCTCGTCGAGGGGGCGGTCCGCCCGGGGCCCCCACCAGGACCAAGAGCTCTGGCCGTCTCGGAGGCGCACCCGATGGTCCCCGAAGGTGAGCAGCCGCCGATAGCTCGGGGCGAGGTCGAGGTGGCCGTGGGCGACCGGCGTATCGGGGGCGGCGGTGTCGTAGAGCGACAGCTCGGCATCCGAGATGTTCGCGGTAACGTCGTCACCGGCGAGGAAACTCCGGCGGACCGGGGACCCGTGCTCCATCAGGCCCCGGCGCGTGAGGGTGCCGTCCGAGAAGGTGTAGATTTGGACTGCGGCGACGTAGCCATCGCTGCCGTCGGACCAGCCGGTGAAGGGCAGGAGCACCAGGCCCGACTCGGGGGTTCCGACCGGCGCCGTCACGGCGACGACGTCTTCGAGGACCGAGAACG
>JAFDCW010000714.1 GCA_019312705.1 Deltaproteobacteria bacterium | reverse complement strand
CCCCGGAAGTGTGCCCACTCGCCGGGCCCTCGTGGACACCCTGCTCAAGCGCGCCGACCGGTCGACGGACCAGGATAGTCGCGACCGCGTCCGATACAGCGCAGCGGACATCCTCTGCGACCTCGTCCACGCGGTGCCCGTGAGCGAGCAGGACGCATTCATCATCCAGGCCCTCGACGTCGCGCCGGAACACGCCCCAGCCCTCAATCTGCTCGAGAAGATCGCCCCCGGGGACATGGACCACCTGCTCTCGCGGTGGGAAAAGCACGTACTCGCCTTCCCCGACGGACCGACCGCGGACGAGGTCCGGTGGCGCCTCGCCCGGGAGCACCTCGCCACCGGGCGTCCCGGCCACGGGCTGCGCTGGATCGAAGAGCTCGGCGACGGCGGATATGTCGACGCCATGGTTCAGGCGGTAGAGCTCCACGACGTTGCCGGTCGCCGAGAAGAGGCCCGGCGCTGGGCCGGGACCGCCATCGACGAGACTGCCCCAGAAGGGCACCTCGAGATGCACCGCCGTCTCTTCGTGATCCTCTCGTCGGAAGATGAACTCGGGGCCGAGCCCCACGCGCGGGCGTTGCTCGCCGAGACCCCGGGCGACCGAAGCGCCTTCGAGGTCGTGCGCAACGTGCTTCGGGATCAGGGCGAAAAGCACGCCCTGGCCGCGCTCTACCAACGCGGAGCCGCCGCCTCGGGGGACCTACGGGCCGAAATCCTGCCCGACCTCGCAGCCCTCCTCGAAGACCTCGGGCAAGCCGAGGAGGCGCTCGCGTGCTTTCGTGAAGTCGAGGAGACGGCGTCGGGGCCCGGGGCGGGCGCCGCGCGCGTCGCCCGGGTGCGCCTCGCCGAGCTCACCGGGTCCTGGGACGAACTCGCGGAGCTTCTCGAGGCCGATGTTCGGGGCCTGTCGCCCACCGCACGGGTCCCTCTCCTCGAAAAGCTGAGCACCCTCCACGGCGGACTGCGAGGGGATCCGACCCGGGCCACCGACGCCCTGCTTTCCCTGCTCTCCATCGTCGACGAGGAGCAGACCGAGAGGGTCCTGAGCGACCTGGAAGCAACCCTCGAAAAGGCCGGCACGGATTCCGCGGCTCTCCGGAAGACCCGGGAATACGCGGACAACGCGGCGCCGGGGCAGCGTTTGGCGATCTTCCGGCGGTTGGCGCGCATCTACAAAGCCTTCGGCAACAGCGAAGACGCGGAGGACGCTTGGAACCTCCTGCGCCTCGCGGCACCGGATGACGTCGAAGCCCTCGCTCACTCGATCGAAATCGCCCTCGGCCAGGAGCGCTATCGGGCCGCCATCGATCACCTCGAGCATTGGGCGAGCCTCCTGCCTCCGGACGAAGCCATCGCCAAACATCGGCGAATCGCGGAGATCGCCGAAGAGCACCTGCGGGACGGGGACCGCGTCGCCGACGCCCTCGCCGCCGCCCTCGATGTGCGCCCGAGCTCACGCCCCCTCGCCCTCGAGCTCGCCGCAGCGCTGCGCCAAACCGGGCGGCACGGGGAAGAGAAGGTCGTGCTCAAGGTGCTCATGGCCTCCGCCCAGGACGCCGCGACCCGACGAGGCCACCAAACGCGCCTCGCTCGGATCGAAGCAGGGGCCCTCGGGGACCCCGAAGAAGCGGTCCGGGTCTGGACGCAGTTGGTCAACGACACGACCGAGGTGGGCCCGCTACTCACCATGCGGGACGATGCGCGCACCGAGGGTGACCCGGCCCGCCTCGACGTGATCCTCGCGCGCCTCGCCTCCCTGGAGACGGACGAGGCGGCGCGTTCGAAGCACGCCCTCGAACGAGCTCACGTGCTCACCGAAGAGCTCGGGCGCCCCGAGGTCGCCCGACGCGTCCTCTCCCATGCGACGACCTCCCACGCCGCCTCGGACCTCGGGACTCACGAATACCTCGAGCGGCTAGCGATCGAAGCATCCGACCACCTGTCCCTGGCCCGGGCCCTCGAAGGCCTCGTCCCTCTCCGAAACGAGCAAGATCAGGTCGACCTGCTCCGGCGCCTGAGCGAACTCTACACGGGAGCCCTCGAGGACCACCGAGGCGCCGTTCGCGCACTTTTGCGCTGGGAAGGCCTCATGCCGGCGGACTCGGCCCCCCTCGTCGCGCTCTTGCCCCTCTTCGCCCGGGGCGGAGATTGGGCGGCGTTGCTCAGCCGCCTCGACCGGCTGATCGCGCTCTCACGGAACGACGCCCAGAACTGGATCGACCGCGCCGCGACGGCTGTTTTGGAAAGCCGCGCCAAGAGCCATGAAGGCGATGAGGAGGCGACCGAGCACCACCGGGCGCGGGCGTGGCTGCTCATCGAACTCGCCGAACGCGCCCGGGCCCCGGCCCAACGAGTGCGCCTGGTGGAGGACGCCGCGGCGAGCTTCGAGCGCGCGGGGGATTATGACGAAGCGTTCACGGCGACTGCCCGGGCCATCGCCTTTGGGGGCGCCCGGGTATCGCTCCTGGAGCGCGCTGAGAGAACGTCGAGCCTCGCGGCGGCCCCGGGTAAGCTCGACGGGCTCTACGCGAGCCTCATCGAAGGCGCCCCCACCGACGACGACCGCGTCGCCCTCGCCATCCGCCATACGGACCTGTTGACGGCAGCCAATCGAGAGGGCGAGGCGGTGGACCGCCTGCTGCGCATCGGAGCCACGATGCCGATGAACGAAACGCTCCTCGACACGATCGACGAGCACGCCGCGAACGCCGGACGCATGGACGATGCCCTCGCAGCCTACGTCGACCGAGCCGCGGTCATCGGGGGAGAGCGTGCGGTCCATGTGCTCTGCCGCGGCGCGCGGGTGGCCAGTGAGGCGGGCGACGAGGCGGCGATGAAACAGATGCTCGCCGAAGCCATCGAACACGCCGGCGACGACGACGCGCTCCTCGACAGCATCGAAGATGAATCGGTGGCGATTGGCTCGCGTGCGAGCGAAGCAGGGGTGCGGCTATTCGCGGCGGTGGGAAATGACCCCGGCGCGCCAAAGGAGCGTGCCGCCATCTTCCTAGCGCGCGCCGCTCGAAAGATGAAGACGACCCTCGGCCTCGAGGAGGTGGCTTTTGGCGTGCTCAAGACGGCCCTGGCGCTGTCGCCGACGACCGAGCGCGTCCTCGACGCCATCGAAGAGAGCGCCGTCGAGCGGGAGCTCTTGCCGCACCTC
>JAFDCW010000713.1 GCA_019312705.1 Deltaproteobacteria bacterium | reverse complement strand
CATCGACGTCAAGCGCATGCGCCAAATCCTCGCCGTCGATGACGATCACCTCACGGTCCGAGCCGAAGCCGGCATCATCGGACAGCACCTCGAAGACGGTCTTGCCGCCCGCGGTTACACGCTGGGTCATTTCCCGTCATCGATCCATTGTTCGACCCTTGGGGGTTGGCTCGCCGCCCGATCCGCGGGGCAATGCTCGGGCCGCTACGGAAAGATCGAGGACATGGTCGTCGCCCTGACCGCGGTCGATGGCAACGGGCGCATCCTGAGCGCAGACCTCAACCGGGGCCTGGACCCGGCGCTGATCCCCCTCATCGTCGGCAGCGAGGGCATCCTCGCGGTGATCACCGAAGCAACTCTGCGAATCTCCCCGGCCCCCTCATCACGCCGATTCGGGTCGTTCCTCTTCGACACGACGGGGGCCGGTCTCGAGGTGATGCGCAAGGTCTACCAGGCCGGTCTCCGCCCAGCGGTCTCGCGCCTCTACGACCCCTTCGACACGATGATGGCCCGGCGGGGCGGTGTGAAGGGCGTCGAAACCGAAGGGCCAAGCGCCGGCGCAGACGGCGACGCGGGGCCCCAGGACCATGGATCGGGCAGTCAGCGCCCGGGCCTCGGCACCAGGATCCTTGCGCGGGCCCTCCGGCGCCCGGGTGCCCTCAACCGGCTGATCGACGCGGTCCCCGACCGGGTGTTCGGAGGGACCCTCATGGTGCTCATCTGGGAAGACGACCCGGACGTGAGCGCCGTGGAGATCGAGCTGGCTACCGAGATCGCGCAGCAAGGAGGGGGGCGCGATTTGGGTGAGGCCCCCGCCCGTCGCTGGCTCGCCCACCGCCACAGCGTGAGCTACCGGCAGAGCCCGATGTACGCCTCGGGCGCCTTCGTCGATACGATGGAGGTCGCGTCGACCTGGTCGCGACTCATGCCGATGTACGAAGCGGTCCGGGCGGCCCTCGCGCCCCACGTATTCGTGATGGCGCACTTCAGCCACGCCTACCCCGACGGCGCGTCGATCTACTTCACCTTCGCGGGTTCGGCGCCAGACGACCAGACCACCCTCGAGGTATACGACCGAACCTGGCGCGCGGCCCTCGAGGCGGTAGTTTCCGCCGGGGGCACGCTCTCTCATCACCACGGCGTCGGGCGCAGCAAGGCCCCGGCGATGCGCGCCGAACAAGGAATCGCCGTCGATGTCGTGCGCTCGCTGAAAGACGTCTTCGACCCCGCGGGCATCCTCAATCCCGGCGCCCTCATCGGCGCCCTCGACCCGTCACGGACCTCGGAGCCCGGCCATGGCGCGTGATCGGCTCATCGAGGCCCTCGCCCAGGAGTTCCCGGGTGCCCTCCAAGAAGCGGGTGGGCATGCCCTCTTCCTACCCCGTAGCGAGGACGAGCTTTCGGAGGCGCTGCGCATCGCGACGCGTATCGGCGCACCGTTGTCTTCCCCTGGAGGGGACCACCGCGACGAATCGGTGATCGTCGACCTGCGCCGGATGGCCGACCTGCTCGCCTTCGACGCGACCTCTCACCTTGCCCACATCGAGGCGGGGTGCCCGGTGGCCGAACTCGAGGCGACGCTCGTGGGCCGGGGTCTGACCCTGGGCCTCGCATCGGCGCCGGATGAAAGCATTGGAACCTGGCTCGCCAACGGCGCCGCGGGCGCTCGAGATCGGAGCTCGGATCCCGTCGACCAACTCGTGGCGGGCTTGTCCGCCGTCCTCGCCGACGGTCGGCGCCTGCATATTCGCCCAGCCCCCCGCCGCGCCGCCGGACCCGATTTGATCGCCGCCTTCATCGGTGGCCGAGGGCGCCTCGGGGTGATCACCTCGGTGCATCTCGTCGCCCGGCCCGCGACCGACATCGCCCCAGTCGTATTTCGCTTCGACGAGCAAGATGACGCGACAGCCGCCCTGGCGTGGATGCGCGGTCGGGGAGTACGGCCAGTGCGGAGCGAGATTCGGGTCGAAAGCGACGATAGCGCAATGCTCGCTCTGCAACTCGATGGCCCGGAGCGCCTGCGCGAGGTGAAATCGGCCGTCGCCCGACGAGTGGCCAGCGAGCACGGGGGCGTCCCGGTAGATCAAGGCCCGGCCCCGCGCGGCGCCGCCCCGATACCGCATTCCGAATCCATCGACGCCCTCGGGGCGGCCCTCGACCCATCGCGCATCTTGGGCTGAGCTCTTCGTCGCCAAGGGACGCGACTCGCACGACGTCGCTTTTTGGGCTACCCAACCGCGTGACCGTGCTTCGAGACGAGCCTCGCCTCATCGCCCAGGAGCGCGGCATCTGGGTCCTGCACAAGCCGAGCGGGTACGCCGTGCATCGGACCGGTGACGAGAGCATCCCCGACCTGCAGCGATGGGCCCGAGCTGTGCTCGACGCCCCCGAGTCGCTGTCTCCAATCCACCGACTGGATCGGGACACCTCGGGAGTGGTCCTCTTCGCGGCCGATGCCGAGGTGCTCCGTGAGGGGGGCGCATGGTTCGCCGAGGGCTTGGTGAAAAAGCGGTACTTGGCTCTCGTGCACGGCCGGGCGCGCAAGAAGGGGATCATCCGGCGACCCCTTCAGGATTCGCGGCGCGGTCGACGCCTGCCAGCCGTCACCCGATACCGCTGCCTCGCTGTGTACGCCGGGTGCAGCTACGTCGGGGTACGCCCGGAGACGGGGCGACAGCACCAGATCCGAAAACACCTCACCGGCCTCGGGCACCCCATCGTCGGAGACACTCGGTATCGCGCCAAGCGCGTTCGTTCCGTCCCGGGCTTCCCGGGGCGGCTCTGGCTGCACGCCGGGGTTGTCGAAATCCCGGGGGGTCAGCGCTACGAGTCGCCGTTGCCGCCAGAGCTCATCGCCCACTTGGAGCTACTGAAGCAAGGTCAGGACGCCGAAGCGCTGCCCTGACGGAGCTCCCGGGACGGCGACTCATTCGAGGTGCATCACCGTACGTTCGGAGCCGCAGCGCGACTCGATACACCTAGGCTCGACCACGGCAAATGCCTCCGACGCCTCATGGTGAATGAACGCGCCGCAACGGCTGAGGTGGTCCTCCGCATCGACGGAGAGCCGTACCGCATCGGCGGTGTGTACGACGATCGCGTGCTCGGGGTCTGGATGACCGGGGTTGGTGATCGATGTGCATTCATCATCGGCCTGGCACGGT
>JAFDCW010000712.1 GCA_019312705.1 Deltaproteobacteria bacterium | reverse complement strand
CGTCGCCCACGAGTGGGGCGTCTTCGTGCTCGAAAACGGTCGCCCCACGTACCTCGATGAACTGGTCCGGGAGCTGCCGCCGTTTGTCCAACGCCTCGGCGGGCCCCAGGCGGTCGTTCGTCCCCCGCCGCCGCCCCCCCCGGGGCATGGTCCCGGGATCGGGCCCGCCCCGATCGTTCATCCCCCGGGGACCGTCGCGCGCAAACCGGTGCTCTTTCTCTACGCTGCCCAGCCGACCCGCGTGCACATCGAAGTCGGCTTCACGGGAGGAGAGCCCTGGATGGCCTACCCGGGGGCGCAGCGCGGTACGAATATCGGGACCGCGGGCACGGCCGGCCTGGTCTGGGATCTCACCGTAGCGCCGCGCCGGGCGCCGGCGTTCCACGGGGTACACCGGGGCCACTGGTGGAAGGACCTCCGAGCCGCCGGGGGAAACGCGGTCGTGACCGACGCGGGTCAGTCCGAAGGTTTCGTATTCTTCGACGGGCCGGTGGCCTTCGAACGCTCGTTCAACCTCGACCATCAGGACGGTGGTGCTGCGGTGACCCCCGCTTCAACCGAGCGCATACTCTTCCTGCTCGAGGGAGACCGTTACGTCGAAGCGGACCTCGACCCGGACACCTGGAGATCACGGCAGGTCGCGATGGGGGGCATGGCGGAGCTCCGTGCCCGCCTCGACCAGGAGCTGCAGCACCGGGGGCTCACCCTGGGCGAAGCACATTCGCTCCTCGAAACCTGGCGCGACGAACTCTTCCGAGCCCCGGACCGCAGAGCCATCTATTTCGTTCCCCGCGATGCCTACGACCGCATGCTGCCCCTCACGTTGACCCCCGCCCCTGCGGAGCTCATCCGGGTCGGCCTGGTGATCGACCGCGGCACGACGCGGCCAAGGCGTCCCAATCGACGCCGACCTCGGCCCCGGGGCCGACGCTGATTCAGGCGGAGACCACCCGGTCACGGCCTTGCCGCTTTGCTTCATACATCGCGGCGTCAGCACGGCCTTCGAGGGATTCGGCGGACTCGCCCGGAGTCCAGGTCGCGGTGCCGATGCTCACGGTCTGCGTGATGTCCACGCCCTTCGCGACGCGAATCGGGGTAGCTGCGACGTGGCTGCGAATGCGCTCCCCCACGTGGGCAGCGAGCTCCTCCGGGGTGTCGGGCATCACCAGCACGAACTCCTCACCACCCCATCGCACGAGTACGTCCTGAGCGCGGGTCGCCGCGCGCACCCGGTCGGCAAACCCTTCGAGAACTCGGTCGCCGGCGGCGTGGCCGTGGTCGTCGTTGACCCGCTTGAAGTGGTCGAGGTCCATCAAGAGAACGCTGAGGGGGGAGCCCTGGCGCGAGGCCCGGGCCATTTCGGCTTCGAGGCGCGGAACGAGGTACCGCCGGTTAAAAGTCCGAGTGGGCGCGTCGGTGACCGCTAGCCGTTCGAGGCGTGCGCGTTCGATTGCGGGCACCGTGCAGTTGGCGAGCAGAGCCCCCAAGAGCTCGGAGCGGTCGTCGAAGAGCCCCACGGCGCCCTGGCTCACGGAGAGCACGCCGATTACCCGACCTCCAGACCAGAGCGGCAGCGCCATCAGAGACCGAACCGAAAAGTTCTGCTCGGCCCGCGCCTCGAAGCGTGGGTCCTGGGGGGCGTCGTCGAGACGAACCGCTTCGCCGTGGGCGACCACCCAACCGACGACGCCGCGGTTTGGGGCGAAGGTCGGCACGGTGCCGCTCTTGCCGAGGCCGGACCGCGCACCGCAGAGCAGAGCCGTGCCCTCTTCGTCGAGGAGCCGGATCGACGAATGGTCGGCGCCGAGGAGAGGCAGCGCCGCGTCCGTCACGACGGAGAGGGATTCTTCGAGGGCGGCCTCCCGGGCCAGCTTCCGGGTCAGCTCCAAGAGTAAGACGAGCGGGTCGTGGGCCTCGGCAGGCATCGGGCCAAGGGGTACCAAATGCCCTCGGCGGGGAAAAGCCCCGCCGGGGTCTATACCCCTTATTTGTCCAGACGAAATCCCTTTCCTCGGGGCCGGAGAGGTCGCGAGGGCAGGAGTTCTGGGGAGGACTACGGATAGGGCTTGCCCCGGCCCCACGCGCGGCCATACTCCGCGCGCAGTGGAACGAATTACCGAACCCCAACTGATGGACGACCTTGCCCAGGCTGCGGCGTATGCCGGGGCCGATTTCGACGAGCCGAATCGGCAGTTCGTCGAGGAGCTGTCGTCTCGTATCAACGACCTGACGGTCCTCACCCGGGTGGTGGACCTCGGCTGCGGCCCCGCACACATCCCCCTCAACCTGCTGGCTCGCCACCCGGCGATGCGCATCGACGCCATCGACGGTGCGGAGGCGATGATCCAGCAGGCCACGGCGTTGGCGAAGGGGCGCCCCGGCGCCGACCGACTGCGACTCATCCAAGGCGTGCTCCCGGGGGCCTCGCTGCCGGAACCGCAGTACGACCTCGTCCTGAGCAGCGGCCTGCTGCATCACTTCCGGGACCCGAGCGATTTCTGGGCCGATGTGAAGCGCCTCGCGGCACCCGGAGGCCATGTCTTCATGGTCGACCTCCGCCGGCCTCCGAGCCGCGGAGACGTGTCGGCTCTCGTCGACCGATATTCCGGAGAGGAAACCGAGTTGCTTCGCCGCGACTTCTACCGCTCCCTCTGCGCGTCGTTCACGCCGCAGGAAGTCCGCGCGCAGCTGGTCGCAGCTGGCCTGTCGCTCTCCGTGCAAAGCCTCGGAGATAGGCACCTGGTCGTCTGGGGACGCCTCCGCTAGCTGCGAAGGCGCCCAGTCGCGCCATTCGCCGGCTTACCTCCTCGGGGCTGACCTCGAAATACCTTTGGTATTCCTTCGGCCCGGCCGGGTCGGCAATCCAGCTCGGGTCGACTCGATGGGCGCCTGGGTCTTGAGTCAGTTTCTCCACGGTGAACAAGGCGCCCTGCTCGCAGCGGCGCAGGTAACCGAGGCGGTGCAGTTCTTCGACGGCAAGCTCCACGGCGCGACGCAGGTCATGGACGAGGCGCGCCACGTCGAAGTCTTCCACCGCTACATCGACGAAAAGCTCGAGAAGCTCTACCAGATCAACGACAACCTCTTCGTCATCATCGACGCGCTCATGGGCGACAGCCGCTGGGACATGAAGTTCCTCGGCATGCAGATCATGGTCGAAGGTCTC
>JAFDCW010000711.1 GCA_019312705.1 Deltaproteobacteria bacterium | reverse complement strand
CTTGGCGATGCCGAAGTCGAGCAACTTCACGTTGCCGTCGTAGCTCACCATGATGTTTTGCGGGCTGACGTCCCGGTGGATCACGTTGAGGGCATTGCCGCTGTCGTCGAGGGCTCGGTGGGCGTAGTCGAGGGCCCCGGCGGTGGTGGCGATGATGCGCGAGCTGATCCCCGGGGGCACCGCGCCGTATTGCTTGCGCGCTTGCTTGATGAGCTTGCCGAGGGGCACGCCGTCGATCCACTCCATCGCGATGAAGTAGTTTCCCCCGTGCTGGCCGAACTCGTAGAGGTGGCAGATGTTCGGGTGGGAGAGGTTCATCGCGAGGCGTGCCTCGTCGAGGAACATCTGCACGAAGCGCTCGTCGTCGGCGACATGGGGGAGCACACGTTTGATGACGACGGTCCGCGACGTGCCGGCGGCCGAGCGCTTTCGGGCGAGGAAGATCTCCGCCATGCCGCCGAGGGCGATGCGCCCGAGGATCTGATAACCGGCGAAGGACCCGACCGGCGCGATGCGCAAGAGGCCGGACCGGTCCGACGAAGGCGGCCCGTCGTGGAGGTTCGGTTGCGATTCACCGGCAAGGGGCGGTGATTCGCCATCGGGGCGTGCGGTCATGGGGTCCGCGCAGTATAACAGGGCGCCCATGGCCCGTACGCCCCGCATCGCTGTCTTTTTCGCTCTTTTGCTGACCGCGGTACCGGTGATGGCTCGGGAGAGTCCTTCGACCGCCCCCCGGGGCGACACCGAGGAGAGCCTCGCTGAGGTCCGGGAGATGATCCTCTACGCCCGGTACGACGAGGCCATCGCCGCAGCTGGCGCCCTCGCCGGCGCCGACGGCCTCACGGCCCGGCAGATCAACGCGGCCATCGAGCTGCTCGCCACGGCGCGCATCGCGACCGGGGCCGACGCGGCGGCCCAGGAGGCCCTGACCCGGCTCTACGCTCGGGACCCGCGACACCGCTTGAGCGACGCCGACGCGAGTCCTCGGGTCGCGTCGTTTTTTGCCCGGGCCCGGGAGTCGGCGCCGAGCCCCATCGTCGTCAGCCTCGAGCACGGCGTGCGCCCGGCTGACGTCCGAGAGGCCCCGGGGATCGCGGTTCGCGTCACTACCGGGGCCGACGCAGTGCAAGAGATGCGGCTCTCTTATCGTCAGGGGGACGACCCGACCTACCACCGCATCGAGATGACTCGCGAAGGCTCGGGGGTCTTCCGCTCGCGCATCCCGCTCCTGTCGGTGACCGGCGATGCCTATGGCGTTTCGTTCTACGTCGAAGCCATGGCTCCTTCCCGGGCGCCCCTCGCACGCCTCGGCAGCGAGGTGGTCCCCCTCGAGCTTTCGGTCGCCGAGGCGACGGACGGTGCCGACGGTGGCGGGTCGCTCTCCGGCGGCGCCGGGGCGAGCAGCGATCCAACGGTGGACGATGGGGGCGGCATCGCGACCAAGTGGTGGTTCTGGACCATCCTCGTCGCCGTGGTCGCCGGCGGTGTCACCGCGGCCATCATCCTCGGCCCCGGCAGCGAAGGCCCCGAAGAGGGCACCCTGGGCAGCGCCACGCTGGGCCTCAGTTTCTAGACCGTATCGCCCACTGTTGGGCGCCTGAACCCCGGTCAGCCGTGCACGGCTTTGCCGAAGCGCCGCATCCAGTCGTCTTCGTCGGGGGTGAGCGGGCCGTCTTCGAGGGCGGCGAGGTTTTCGCGCAGCTGGGTGACGTCTTTCGGGCCCGTGAGCACGAGGTCGACGTTGGGGTTCGAGAGGCAGAATCGGTAGCACTGCCCTGCCGTCATCGGTGCGCCGTCCCAGCCCTTCGGGACCTTCAAAAGTTTGCGCCAAGAGGTGGCTGTGTAGGCGACGGTGAGGGGCCGGCGCTCCTCGTAGTGGGGGAAGATGTCCCCCTCGGCGCCGGGGTGGGCGGCGTTGTAGCGCAGCATGAAGAGGTCGAGGGGCGAGCTCGTCACCAGCTGCCCTGCGCGCTCGCGGTCATGGATGGAGATGCCGATGGCGCGGACTAGGCCCTCGTCGCGCAGCTTGATCAGCTCCTCCTGTACGGACTCCGTGAAGGACGACATGCGGCCGAGCCAGAAGAGATGAAAGACGTCGAGGTAGTCCACCCCAAAGGAGCGCAGCATGGCCTCGGCGCCCCGGCGGACGCCACCTCGGAAGAAGCCGAGCTTCGCTCCCGTGGCCAGCACGTACTTCTCCCGGTCCTTGGAGATGGCGTCTTTCAGCACCTCGCGTTGCTCGCCGCCGCCGGCCAGCTTGTTCCACAAGATGTAGTTCAATCCGGCGTCGAGGGCCTCCTGGGTCCCCGCCCCGTCGAGGCCGAAGTTGAAGGTCAGCCCGAGCCGGTGCACGCGCTTGTTCACGATCGCCAGGTCTCGGTAGAGGAAGTCCGTTTCGGCCATGCCCAAGTTGTACGCACCGCGGGCGTCTTGGCCAGCGGCGCGTGGGCCTCACCGCTGAGAGGATCGCGTGGTTCCATCGCCTTTGCCTCTGCCGGGCGGTAATCTCTTGGTCATGCACCTCGGCGATCATCGATACATCAGTGAGCGCTACTTCCTTCCGAGACCCGGGAAGGCCGGCACGATACACGTGCCAGTTTTGGGTGCCACCCTGGCCTGCGCCTTCGAAGACCACGGCCACAAGCAAACGCTCCTGCACTTTCATGGCAACGGGGAGATTGTCGACGACTACATCGAGGGCTTTCCAGAGTTCATGTCGGCAATGCAGCTCAATACGTTTCTCGCGGAATACCGTGGCTACGGGGGTTCGACGGGCATTCCTCAGCTCACGACCATGCTCGACGACGTCGATGCCATCGTGGAAGCGGCCGGCGGTCCCGAGTCCCTCATTGTCTTTGGTCGTTCCATCGGTTCCATCTACGCCATCGAAGTTGCTCATCGCTATCCGCAAATCGCGGGCTTGGTCTTGGAAAGCGGCATCGCGGACGTGCTCGAACGCATCATGCTTCGAGTCAGTTCAGCAGAACTTGGCGCTACCTCAATTGAAATACGCGCAGCCTTTGCAGACAAGTTTGATCACCGAGCCAAGCTAGGCTCCTTTGACAAACCAATGCTGGTGCTCCACGCGGAACACGATCACCTGGTCGACAAGAGCCACGCGGAAAGGAATGCTTCGTGGACGGGGGGGCCAAGCAAGCTCGTGATCC
>JAFDCW010000090.1 GCA_019312705.1 Deltaproteobacteria bacterium | reverse complement strand
GAGGAGTCTCCCCGCATCGACGAGTCGCCTCCCGTCGCCGAATCCACGGCCCCGTCACGCAGTGCCGAATCATCTCCGCACGCGACGAGGACCGCTGCGGTGAGGAGCGCTGAAGCCAGCCTGATATGCATCCGGCGATGATACCCCGATCACGGGAGTGGTTTCGCCACTACGAGTCCATGAATACGTCGAGTAGGACCTCAAAGAGGACGAAGGCGCCGGCGAGGGCGATGCCTCCCCCTCCGCCGCTGTCGTAGTCATCGTCGTCATCGTCGTCGCCGAAGACGCCGCTGAAACGCGGATCCGCGGAGAGCGAATACTCCCCGGCGCTGGCCGCCGCGATGGCCGCCGGCGCTCCCGCCGCGTGAGAGCCGCGCCGGGCGGCGACTTGCTCGGCCGCCTGACGAAGCTCGTCGCGATCGAAGAAGGTGCCGTGGTCGTTACAGCGGTCGACCTCCACCGTGGTCCCACCGACGTGCATGCGCTTCATGGGCCGATGACATACCGGACACGGCAGGTCGGCCCCTGTCGTGTCCACGGCAACCTGAGCGCCCTGAGTCGCACGGTTGGCCGCCTCGAGGGCCCCCGCGTGCATGCATGACATCACCTTCCCGGTGGAGACGAAGTCGAGCCAGAGGGCTCCGCACCGCATACAGCCGTGCATCGCGCAGCCGGCGACTTCAGCCGGGCGCAACGCGACTCCGCAGCGGGGACAGGGGCCGGCCGGAGGGGGAACCATCGAGCAATGATAGCGAACCGCCGAAGAGCGCCCCAACCACAGATCTGTCGATTTTTTTTGATGTAGGTGTGTGTCGGATAGTGTCGGATGCATGGCTACATCCGCCGCGCTCCTTAGCCCGATTATCCCCCAGCAGGCCCCGACCCGGGCCCCCGCCCCCATCGTGAAATGGGTGGGCGGAAAGGGCCGAATTCTAAGGCAGCTCGAGCCCCTGCTCCCCAGCGGGGTCGAGATGATGCGCCACGTGGAGCCATTCTTTGGCGGCGGAGCCCTCTTCTTCCGGCGCCAGCCCCTGAGGGCCCTGGTCTCGGACATCAACCCCGAGCTGATTAACGTCTACGAGTGGGTTCGGGACGCCCCCGCGGCCCTCGTCCCCCATCTCCAGGCCCTCGCCGAGGGACACAACCAGGAGAGCTACTACGAGGTCCGCACGCGCTACAACCAGCCCGGCATGAAGTCCGCAGAGCGGGCGGCGACCTTCATCTACCTCAACAAGACCTGCTTCAACGGCCTGCACCGAGTGAACCGCCGCGGCGAGTTCAACGTGCCGGCGGGGCGCTACAAGAACCCGAAGATCCTCGATCCCGAAGGCTTGCTCGCCGCCAGCGCGGCCCTCTCCCAGGCCGAGATTCGCCAGCAAGGCTTCGAGGGTCTGCTCGAGAGCGCTCGCCCCGGCGACTTCGTCTACTTCGATCCCCCCTATGCGCCCGTCAGCGACACGGCGAATTTCACGGGCTACGCGAAGAACGGATTTGGCACCGATATGCAGGTGAAGCTCCGCGACGTCTTCCGGGTCCTCGACCGGCGCGGCTGTAGGCTCATGCTCTCGAACAGCGACGTGCCCCTGATCCGTGAACTCTACCGCGGCTTCACCATCGACACCGTCGCGGCCCCGCGCGCCATCAACTGCAACGCCAAACGCCGCGGCAAGGTGAGCGAAGTCGTCGTGCGCAACTACCGCTGATCGGCGAGGTCAGCGGCGCTTCGCGAAGGCCGCCGAAGTGCCGACGCCGGAGGCTTCGAGGAACTCCCGCGTCGCCGGGTCCTCGGAGGCCAGGAACTCTTCGGGGGTCCCAGACGCGGTGATGCGGCCCTTGTAGAGGTAGTTGATGCGGTCCGCGATGGTGAAGACCGACGCCATATCGTGGGTGATCACGATGCCGGTGACCCCGTATTGCTCGCGGGTGCGCACCATCAACTCATCGACCGTGCGCGAGGTGATGGGGTCTAGGCCGGTTGTCGGTTCGTCGTAGATCAGCACCTCGGGTTCCAGGACTAGGGCCCGGGCGACGGCGACTCGCTTCTTCATGCCCCCGGAGAGTTCGTCGGGCATCTTGCGCGCTGCGTGAGCCACTTCGAGGTCTTCGAGGCGCTGCATGACCCGCTCGCGGATCTCCTTGCGTCGCATCTTCGTATGCTCGCGGAGGGGAAACGCGACGTTTTCGAATACGTCCATCGAGTCGAAGAGCGCCGAGGCCTGAAAAACCATACCGAACTTGCGGCGCACCTTGGTGAGGGCAACCTCGTTCATCGGGACGATGTCCTGCCCATCGACGACGATGGAGCCAGCGTCGGGACGCTCGAGGCGCATGATCTGCCTCATCAAGACCGACTTGCCGGCCCCCGACGCGCCGATGATCACGTTGGTAATTCCGCGGGTCACGTCGAAGGAAACCCCACGGAGGACCTCGTGTTCGCCGTAGCGTTTCTCGACTCCCTCGATGCGGATCTGTATCGGGTCCTTCTCGTCGACGTTTGCCGCCGGGGCGCTCACAGGCCGCCTTGTCCGGTGATCAGGCTGGTCACGATGTAGTCGAGGATGAGAATCGCGACCGCGCTGTGCACGACGCTGCGATTCGTCGCTCGGCCGACCCCGGCCGCTCCGCCGCTCGCGTAGAACCCCTGACGGCAGGCGATGAGCGCAATGGTGAAACCAAAGACGACAGCCTTGATGAGGCCTTGGTTCAGGTCTTCGAGGTCGACGTACCACCGCACCTTGTCGATGAAGACGCCGCTGTCGAGGGCGAGGACCTTCACGCAGATGATCCATGCGCCGAAGATGCCGATGAGGTTGAAGAGCATCGTGAGCAGGGGGACCATCAGGGTCCCGGCGATGAGCCGAGGGACGACGAGGTACTGAACCGGGTTGACCGCCATGGTGGTGAGCGCGTCGATCTGGTCCGTCACGCGCATCGAGCCTATCTCGGTAGTCATCGCGCTGCCCGCTCGGCTCGAGACCATGAGCGCCGAAAAGACCGGCGCGAGTTCCCGGGTCAGGGCGAGGCCGACGACGGCTCCGACCTGATTCTCCGCGCCGAATTGCCGAAATCCGTCGACGAGTTGGATGCCGAAGACCATGCCGATGAAGAGACCTGTCAGGCCCACGATGAAGATCGAGCCGACACCGATGAAGTCCATCGCGTCGATCCAGAGCCGCCCCCGGTACGGGGGCCGTATCCCCCAGAACAACGCCTGCCCGAGGAGAGTCGCCACGACGCCGATCTCGGCGAAGAAGGCCACCGGGACGGCGATGAGGGCATCGGCCGCCCGGACCACGATACCCGGCCCCGCTGGAACCTCGGGGGGCAGCTGCTCAGCGCTCCCCTCTGGAGCTCCCTGGACGGACTCCGTCACGGCGAAAGTATGGCAGGCATGCCCAAAAGGGCCGACTTCCCGTCAGGTCGTCATGATCTCTACCGGAGATTGGGAACGGGCTAGAACAGCGAACGCGCCAGGCGCCGTTCTCATCGACGAACCGGAGCACGCGGCGCTCCTCCCTTGCAAAGACACAGGCCGAGGTCCCCCATGCCCCCGATCCGAGCCCGAGAAGAAACCGCCGCCTTCACCTTCGGACGCTTCCTCCTCGTCAGTCGGCTCGCCCGAGGTGGCATGGCTGAGGTCTATGGGTCGCGGCCCCTCGGGAGGAGCCAGCTGCCGCGGGTCGTGGCGGTCAAACGCATGCTGCCAGACATCGCCGCCCGGGGAGACTTCATCGACATGTTCGTCGACGAAGCGAAGCTCGTCTCGCGCCTCGAGCACGACAACATCGTGCGCAGCTACGAGTACGGCCGCGAGGCCGGGTCGTACTACATCGCCATGGAGATGCTGAGCGGCATCGACATGAGCCGTGTGGCCACCGCCATGAAAGCTCGCGGGCGCCCCATTCCTCCTGAGATCGTGGCCTGGATCGGAGAGCAGGTTTGCGCAGGGTTGGCTCACGCCCACGCCCTCGAAGACGACGACGGCGCTCCCGTGGGATTGATTCACCGAGACGTGACCCCCCACAATTTGATCGTCGGCTTCGATGGCGTCGTGAAGATCATCGACTTCGGGATCGCAAAGAGCGCGATCCAGAGTTCGCAGACGACCGCCGGAACGATCAAGGGCAAGGTCCGCTACATGAGCCCGGAGCAGGCCACCCGGTCAGCACCCATCGACTACCGCTCGGACATCTTCTCTACCGGAGTCTGTCTGTGGGAGTGGCTCGCCGGCCGGCGCATGTTCTCGCCCGACCTGAACACCCTGCAGACGCTCAAGAAGGTTCGCCGGGGCGACTTCAAACCGCTCGCCGAGGTCAATGCACATCTACCGAAGGAGCTGACCGAAATCATCGACCGGGCCCTGGCCCAGAACCCCGACGAGCGTTTTCAAGATGCAGAAGAGATGCGTATGGCGCTCGAAGCCTACCGCAGCGCGCGCTGCGCCCATCCGGAGAAGATCCTCAGCCGATGGCTCAACCGGGAGCTCCCCGCTCAGCGACGCATGCACGAGCATCGCATCGCAGCGATCTCGGCAACGCCATTACCCGAGGACACCATCGGCGATCACTCGGATATCGAGCGGGCGGCTACCGAGTGCGCGCATCTCAAGAAGAACACGTCGAGCTTCGCCGAAGCACCAACCGAGGTCTTCTTCAGCGTCGACGTCGAGCTCCCGGAGATCGTCGAGGAGGCGACAGGAGAACTCCTCGAGAGTCGTCCGACCCAAACCGAGGCGTCGGGGTCACTGTGGGGCGGGGACGAATCGGGGGTGCAGACCCGCATCGAGAAGTCGCCGTGGCGAGGCGACCACCCCGAAGTAACCGACCCCGACGGACGGGAAGAGCCTCGAACGCAGACGACGAAGATACTCACCTCGCGCGCCGCCGACGGCTCGCGCGCCGAGGACTGCTCGCCCTCCGAGGACGGATGGAGCCCCGAGAACACACTGCCGAGGAGCGATACGCGGCAAAGCCTCGACGCGGCGCGCCCCCTGGAGGGCATCACGCCGCCGAATACTCGGCGAGTTCGCCGGGACCGTCCGGCCTTCATTGCGGCGGCGGCGGTGGCGGCAGCGGCACTGCTCGGTGTGGGCTTTCACTATGCAGGAGCAACCCAGGCCCCGTCGACGGCCGCGGCGAGCGGCGCGGGGGTCCTTCAGGTCCGCCTCACCACCGAGGCCGCCCGGGCCGCGGAGGTATTCGTCGATGGCGTCCAGCGCGGGCAGGCCCCCCTCACCCTCGGGACCCTCGCCCCCGGCGCGCACGAGATTCGCATCACCGCAGACGGCTTCGATGACCTCGTCGAAGTGGTCGAGCTCGCAGCGGGGACCACGACGATCATGGCGGCCAGCCTCAATGCCACGACGGAGGGGCCCGACCTCCCCGAACCGGCAGCCGAGACCGTGACCGAGGAAGCGCCGGAGCAACCGGAGCAAGAAGAAGCCCTCGAAACAGAAGATGAGCTCCAAGCGCCGGTGCGGCTGGCAGTTGCCGCGGCCGACGAGGAACGAGTCGACGCCGTAGCGCGCTGGGCTCGCCTGCAAGAGTTCCGTGCACGCCGCGCTCGCATCGCCGCGAGAACCGAAGCGGCACCGCTAGAGGTAGAGCCGCGGGACTCGGCGGGAGACGTTGGTCAGGACCTCATAGGTGATGGTTCTCGCCGCGACGGCGACCTCCTCGGCGTCGATGGCGTTGGCGCCCTGAGCCCCGAGGATGACGGCTTCATCCCCAACGCGAGCCTCGGGGACGGCCGTGACGTCGAGGGTCGTGAGATCCATCGAGACCCGACCGACGATGGGACAGCGCACGCCAGCGACGAGCATCGAGCCGCGGTTCCCTAGCTGTCGAATCAACCCGTCGCCATAGCCCACCGGCACGGTCGCGAGGCGCGAGGGCGCGGCTACACGGAAGGCGCGGTCGTAGCCGACGGTCGCCCCGACGCCGAGGTCACGAATGGCGATGATCTCCGTGCGCCAGCGCATCGCTGGCCGGAGGTCATCGGCCAGTGCGCCCCCCGGCGCGTACCCGTAGAGGGCGAGGCCGGTGCGAACGAGGTCGCGCCGGGCCTCGGGGAAGAGGAACGTGCCCGCGCTGTTGGCGATGTGGACCGTCCGGGGTTGATGGCCCCGACCGCGGATGCGTTCGAGAGACCGGTCGAAGCGCCGGACCTGCTCCCGGGTGAACTCCGGGTCGGTGTCGGCGGCGGCGAGATGGGTCATGACCCCCTCGATTTGCGCGCCAGGGTAACGCTCGAGGCCATCGAGAAACTCTTCGACGAGGTGGTCTGGAACCCCGAGGCGGCTCATCCCGGTATCGATCTTCAGGTGCATGGCGAAGGCACCATCGGCCCCAACCCCTGCAAACGCCTCTACCTCGCCGAGGTCGTAGACGACGGGGGTGAGCCCCGCCGCGAGGACCGCAGCGTGGGCCCCGCCGTACACACCGTTCAGGACGATGATCTCGCCGCCGATGCCCGCTTCGCGGAGCTCGATGCCCTCACCGGCGAGGGCGACCCCGAAGCCGGCCGCTCGCTCTGAAGCGAGGCGTCGCGCCAAAGCTACGGCCCCGTGACCATAGCCATCGGCTTTCACTACCGCGAGGACGCGTGCCGGCGCCGCCACCTCATGGATTACAGCGAAGTTGTGCGCGATGGCATCGAGATCGATCTCGGCGCGGGTGGGCCGGAGGGAGCCCGGCAATCTGCCGGGTCCGGGGGCCTGGGGGCCGCTCGGTGGTGAGGAACTCATCGAGTTCTCGGGACTAGTGCGATGGTCAGCGAGGGTCAACCAGGCCGAGGATTATTGCGGCATTGTGGATCTATGCCGTCCGCGATCACGGGCTGGTTGCAACGGGGCCCCGGGAAGGGTTCCATCCCGCCCCATGCGACCCGTGCACTCCGACATCGTCCCCGCCCTCCTCCTGATCAGCGCCCTGGCCCCGACCCTGGGCTGCGGTAGTACGCAGCCGCCGCCGGCCCCTACGCCCGAGCCGGCGGCCGCGACCCAGGCGCGCGCCCCGGCGCCTGCGCCGGTGCCCATCGATCCGTGGGTCGCAATGGACGAGCATGGTCTACCGCTCTACGTGCATAACCGCGCGGGGGAGCGCATCACCGAGGTTCAGCCGGACTTCGACTTGGACCAGCTCGATGCGTACCTCGCAAATCCCGAGTCCGCCCCGGAGATCTCCGGACGCGCCGTCGAGCGGCTCTTCGACCTCGCCGCCGTCGACCTCACGGCCGGCCAGGTGGACGAAGCCGAAGCGACGGTAAAATTGATCCGGGCCCGAGCGCGAAACCGCAACAGCGCCTACGCGGGCACGACGATGCTTGCGGAAATCGCCCGTCGCCGGGCGGGGGACGACGTCGAAGCGCAGAAGACCGCCATCGCTGAGGTCTTCCGGGCGTTGCCGCAGTCGCGCTTCGGTTCGGCTACCGTCGTCTTCCAGGTCTTCCAGACCCAGGAGCAGCTCGCCGCCCGGGCCGCCCAGACCAAACAGCAGATGCTCTCTCTCGAGACCGCGAGCACGGTGCTCTTCTTCACGTCGATCCTCCCTGGCATCGTCGAAAATCGTCAAGCCTTCCTCGACGCCATCGCCGTGGTCCGCACCGAACACGAGAATGGCCGGGCCCCCCGTGACTTCCGCTTCTCCACCGTCGACCTCACCCGCGAGCGGGGCGCCAACGAGGTGCGCATCGCGGTCTGGGACGTCGGCACCAACCCTGCCCTCTTCGAGGAGCAGCTCTTCACGAACGATAACGAAGAAGCGAACGGCGCCGACGACGACGACAACGGCCAAGCCGATGACATCCACGGCCTTGCCGCCGATGGCGACGCCCCCAATACCGCCCTGCTCTTCGACCCGGGCGAAGAGACAATCCAGGAGTACGGTCCCTTTCTGCGCGGCATCATGGATCTCCGGGCCGGCATGGCATCGACCGAAGCCGCCCAGCGAGTCCTCGAGCTGATGCGCTCCGCGGACAGTGTCGAGGCCCTCGAGGCCCTCGAGGAGAACCTCGACCGAATCGGCGAATGGGCCCACGGCACCCACGTCGCCGGCATCATGGTCGCGGGCAACCCCCACGCCCGGCTGGCGATCTTCCGCTCCGCCTGGGCCGGCGAAGCGCGGGTCTATCACCACCGGGGCCCGACCGACGAAGAGCTCGCCGCCGAGCGCGCAAACGTCGAGGCCATCGCCGCCTACATCAACCGCCACGAGATCAAGGTCGTCAACGCGAGCCTCGGGTTCTCGACGGACTACGTCGAAGACCAGCTCCGCTACGAGCAGGACACCTACACGACCCCGGCCCAGGTCTCAGCCCGCGCCGCCACGGTCCAAGCCCACCGCCGGGCCACCTGGGCCCTCGTCTTCGAAAGCTGCCCGGAGACCCTCTTCGTCGTCGCCGCGGGCAACTCGAACCGCGACGTCGTCGAATATGAAACGGTGTCAGCAAGCATCGAAGCGGACAACGTGCTCGCCGTCGGCGCCGTCGACCGGTGGGGCAACTGGGCGACTTTCACCAACAGCAACGCGGACCGCGTCGAGATTTTCGACCACGGCGTCGAGGTCGACAGCCTCATCCCGAACGGAGAGCGCGTGCCGCTCTCGGGGACCTCGATGGCGTCCCCGAACGTGGCCAACCTGGCGGGCAAGATGCTGGTGGTGAACCCCAATCTCACACCGACTGAGCTCCGGACCGTAATTCGCGATACCGGCGACGAGATCGAGGCACCCTTCACGGGGCACATCGCGAACGAACGCCGGGCGATCGCTCGGGCAAGGCAGATGGCCCGGCGCCGGCGATAGACCGTCGATCGGCAGGCAATCGGGCGTCGATGGCAGGCGATTGCAGGATACGGGGCTTGGCGGAGGGAGAACGGGGGGTTCTTGCTGCAATGCACGCGGTTTTTCTGTAGCCCTTGCCCGTTTTCGGGCGGGCACATAGGCGACCGGGGCCTCAGTCTGTAGGCTGATGATCGTGTGCCATCGCCAATCCTCCGTAGCATCCCTCGTCGCCCTCGGCGCGTTCCTGGGCGTCGGTGCCTTGACCGCGATCGGCTGCGGGCCGGTCCCCGGGGGCTACGGCGCCGAGCCGGCCTATGGCGGTGCCGTATCAACGACCCCCGGCGGCATCGAGGTCGTGGAACAACCCCCCATGGAGGCCCAGGCCCCCGCCGCGGACAACACCGTGGTGACCGTCGAGGTTTTCTACGAAGAGCTCGCCCCCTACGGGACCTGGTCCGAGGTCGAGCCCTACGGCACGGTCTGGGCGGCAAACGACCCGGACTACGCGCCCTACCAGGACGGCTACTGGGAGTTCACCGAGTACGGCTTCACCTGGGTCGCGGAGACCGAATGGGGCTGGGCTACCGAGCACTACGGCCGGTGGGTCTGGATGACCGACCAGTGGGTCTGGGTCCCCGATGACGAGTGGGGCCCGGCCTGGGTCGAATGGCGCGACGCAGAGACGATGGTCGGCTGGGCTCCCCTCGGTCCCGATGGATGGCACACCATCCCCCCGGTAGAGCACTGGGTCTTCGTCGACGTATCCATGGTGCTCACCCACGAGGTCTACCACTACTACCAACCGGCGCCGATCGTGGCGGCCCTGTGGGGAACGTCGGCGCGGGTCTCGTGGACCAGCAGCCCCGCAGGTGTCGCGTATTGCCCCGGTCCGTCGTACCGCTCCCTCAACGAACGCAACGTCGTGGTGCAACGCGCCCCTTCCAGTTCGGTCTACGTCGGACGCCGCCCTCCCCACCGGGCCGGCGCGGCTGGCTCATCGCGGCCGACGGTGCGCGTAGACGGGGGCTCGCGGCCCAGCGTCGGCGTGGCCGGGGGCGCCCGGCCCAGGGTGTCCGTCGACGGCAACGCCCGACCACGGGTGCGCGTGGACGGCCCCGGAAGGCCGACGGTGGTCCTTCGACCGACCCGGCCCCTACCCCGGGCAGGCGCTGCCGCCGCGGCTCGCACAGATTGGGACCAACCTCGGGCCATACCCCGGCCGCGGCCGGAGACCCGAGTCATCGGCCGACACGCCCGGCGTCCCCCCCGACGGGAAACCCCGAGCTACGGCCGCGAGGCGACCAACGCTGAGGTGCAGGCCGCCGTTGCCCGCGCACAACGGTACGAACAGCAGCGCCACCTTCGCCCCCCCCCTGTTCGTCCAGTGGTCCCCGCACCTTCCGCGGCAAGCACGCCGGGGGTGACCGTCCAGCGTCGCACCCCTCCCCCGACAGCGGGTTCCCGCTTCGCCCGTCCCCCGGTCTCCCCCGGAGCCGCAATCCCGGCATCGGCCCGGCCCACGGCGCCGCCGCCGCGAGGCCCGGCCCACGCGAGACCGCCCACAGTCCAACCACGCGTCGTCACCGGGTCCCCGCGCTTCGGCCCGAGGCCGACGGTCCCTCGGGCCACCGCGCCTCGCCTGCCGAACCCCGCCGCCCACCAGCGCCACGCACCGGTCACCCGCCCCAGAGCGCCCGCGGTCCGCGGCCCTCAGCCTCGTGTCGCCGCCCCCCAACGGCGGGGCGGTGCGCCGGCCGCGCAGCGACCATCCCCAGCGTCGGGTTTCCGGTCCTCTCCCGGCGTGCGGGTCTCCCCCTCATCCAGTAATCGTCGCATCGCCCGCCCGGCGATGCGGCGCGCCACTCCCACCGTGCGCCGCGGCGCCGCTCCACCCCTCGGACGACCCTCCGTCGGAACCGCGGTGCGCCGAAACTGAGCCCTACTGCATGCGCGCGCGCTGCCGCGCCAGCTCTTCGCTGCGGCGCATCAGCCTCTGGGCGCGTCGGCGGTCTCGGGCTTGCTGGGCTTCGGCGCGGCGCTGGAGCCGGGCCGCCTCGCGGTCCTGACGCCGGAGGCGGGCCGCTCGGCGTCGTTCTTCCGCTTCGATGCGCCGCTGCTCCTCCCGGAGCCGCACGGAACGCCGCCGCTCGTTCGCCCGCCAGCGGCGCTCCTCGGCCTGGGCCGCGGAGTCCCGTCCGAGCTCGGCAACTCGGCTGCGCACGAGCAATCGCGCGGCCTCCTCTTCGAGGCGGCGGAGTTCTCCGAGGGCCCGGCGTTCATCGCGCGTAAGACGCGCCGCGCGCCGTGCCTCGGCGTGCTCCTGGCGCGAGGGTTCGGCCAGGAGTGCTCTTGCCCGCGCCTGCTCCCTCGCCTCCTCCCGGGCCGCACCACGAGCCAAGGCGAGCTCGGCGCGGTGAGCCTGCTCCTGGTCCCGCCGGAGCCGCTGGGCCCGCTGCAGATCCGCGACCCTCGCCGCGGCCACCGCATCGGGGCTCGGCGTCCCGTAGTACCAGGGGTGCAAAGGAGGTCGGTCGAGGCATTGGGGCCGGTCCCCGACCGAACAGTAGATGCGCACATGAAAATGATCGTCGTGGCCATCGCTCCCGCGCATGCGCCGCGTGACCAGCTCGACCCGGCGCAGCTGGTCCTCCGGTGCCTCGATACGCCGGCCGTATTCGAGCAACCGCTCTCGGATGTGAGGCGCGAGGATGACGTACTGGACCTCGGCCATCGGGTCGTCGACGAAGGCCACCAGCAACGCCCAGTTCCGCGCGTCGTCGAAGGTGAAGCGCCGGCCCGAACGACGAGCTCGGCCATCGGCGTCGACGCGCTGAAAGAGCGCTTGAGGTACAGCCTGGCCATCGGCGCCAATCAGGTAAAACGCCACGTCCGCGTCGCGGCCGCTCTGGTGGGACTCGTGGGGCGCGAGGGGCCCGCCGTCTTCACTCGACAGGTCGCCCACGGCGAGGCGCGAACCTGGGAAGGCCCGGGCGACCGCCGAGGCGGCCCGGCCGAGGAGGCCCACCAACTCCCGGGTCCCGTAGCGCTTGCGACTGACGGTCGCGAGGGCGTCTCCGGTGCGGAGCGCGAAGGCATGCTCGAGACGCCCACCGTCGGCGTGGCCTGTCGAGAGGCTATCGGCGGCAGCGAGAGCAGCGACGTGCGATGCGCCGACTCCGGATTCACCGTCCGGAGCCTCTTGGACCTCTTGGGCCCGCGCCGTGCCACTGACGGTGACGGCCAGGGCGAGCGAGAGGGAGAGACCTAGGAGCCGGCGCACGGCTCCATGGTCACCCGATGGCGACGGCCTAGGCAATCTCGATGCTGGCCAACGGATCACGGCCTATCGACGGACGGGACCGTCGCCCCTTCACCGGAAGCGGAGAAACAAAAAGCACTCTGCTGGAATACAGCGCGAAGTACGGAACAAAACCCGGATCGGAATGAATTGGTCTCTTCGAGGGTTGGGGCACTGCGCGTCATTTTTTCGAGCAGACAACCCAATGCCGGAGGTCTCGGAGGGTCGACGACGATAGGTATGATGACGCCGCGCAGCACTTGGTTCTTCCTCGTTTTTTTCCTGGGCTTCACCTCGGCGTTTTCGTTGGGGGTAGGCTGCGGTTCGAGCGCCGGTCGTGTCGTCAGGCCCCCGGATCCCGAGGCCGATCCCCCCGTTGCCCGGGGCCAAGGAGTGCCGGCCATGGAGGGCGCCATGGCGGCGTTCCTCACCCGGGACGGGGCGAGGGATTGGGACGAAGCCTCATGCAACGGCGCGGCGCAGCGCTTTCGGCAGGTCGCAGAGTCCCCCGACGCAGCCCTCGATCCGGCCCTGGTCGCAGACGCTCTCTACATGGCGGGCATGGCTCATCAACGGTGCAGCCAACGCAGTGCCGCCCAGCAAGGCTACCGTGAGGCCTTGGTCGCCAACCCGGGCCACTGCCGCGCGCGGGTCGGAGTTGGCCTCGCCGAACTCAGCGCGGACCGGCGAGACCTCGCCGAGCAGGCATTCCGCCAGGCTGTGGCGGCGGACAACCGGTGCGCCGACGCCTACCGGGGCATCGCCGAGATCGAACGAAAGCGGGGGGACCTCGAGTCCGCCCTCACCAACCTTCGCCGGGCCCTGGCGGTCGAACCCAACTTCGTCGAAGCCCTTCACGAGATGGCGTTGGTTCACCTCGCCCGAGCCGAAGACGACGTGAGCGCGCTGGCCCTCGCCGAGATGGTCTGCGAGCAGACGCGACAGGTCGCGCCGGAGAACGCCGCCCTCTTCAACACCTGGGGCCTCGTGAACGTGCAGCAGGGCCGCATCGTGGACGCCCTCGGCCGCTTCGAGCGCG
>JAFDCW010000089.1 GCA_019312705.1 Deltaproteobacteria bacterium | reverse complement strand
CCACTGCGTAGACGCTGACGAGGGCGGCGATGCCGATGAGGGCCACCAGCTTCACCGGGATGTACCCAATCATGAAGATGCCGCCGATGAGTCCGGCGGCGAGGGCGAGGACGAGGACCACCACCAGGGGAAGCGAGAGGTAGTAGAAGCCGCAGCTCATCCAGAGCACGACCGCGTAGGCGCGCCGCAGACCCGCGCTCAGGGGGGCAGCATGGGCGACGGAGACTGAAGTCGGCATGGAGCGCGACGCGGTGAGAGTGGCGCGGCTGAGCAGGACGCCGAGCAAGAGCAGCGCCCCGAAGATCAGAAGCCAGGCCGCCACGACCTTCGAGCCGGTAATGACGTGGGCACCGAGGCCGCTGTGCCACGGCGTCGCGGCTTCGAGCTCGGCGGAAACCCCTTGGTACACCTCGGCCGGCAGGCCGAGATCGTGGGCCCGGTCGAGGGCGGTCCGGGCTTCTTCCCAGTCCCCCTCGTTCGCCGCGACGATCGTATGAAAGAACGCGGTCTGAGGATGATTTGGGGCGATGTCCTGAAGGCGGCGAAGGGTGGCGCGGGCCGCCGCCGCGTCTTCCATGTAGAGTTCGGCGTCGAGACGCACGAAGTAGGCATCGACATTCGACCCGTCGAGGGCGACCGCGCGCTCGGCGAGGTCCCGGGCCTCGCGGCGAAGGCGGGGCCCACCTTCCTGGGCCAGCACCGTCGACGCCGCCGAGACGTAGTAGGTCGCCGCGATGTCGGGCGTCGCTTGCTGCTCGATTGCGGTGAGAGCCGTGAGCATGCCCGGGCGGTCACCGGCCACCCGAGCGGCCTCGAAGAGCGCCACGGGGTCAGTCGCGGAATTCGTCTCCTCTGGCCCCGAGCTCATGATCCCCCCGACGGCGAGGCCGCCCTCGACCCCTAGAACACCCAGGTCTGCATCCTGACCGAGGGCCTGCCCCGGGACGAAGAACAAGACTCCCAAGACCCCCAAGACCCCCAAGAATCCCAAGAATCCCAAGAATCCCAAGATGCTTGAAAACGTCACCATTCGCTTCGTCATCACAATCCTCCGCCCGTCCCCTACAGAAGCCGCTGGCCGCCCATTAGTCGGTTACGCGTTTTTTCGGAGGCCCTCCCCTCCACGGGGGCTTTTCTGGTGTCCATCTGGTCGTGGGGAGAAATACACGGGGGCCTGCGTACGAGATGTGGCCCAAGCTGGTCACCGAACATGAGCCGCACTTCAACCATCGCTTTCATCGTGGCGGACCATCGGGTCGCCGCCCCAGTCCAGCGCCGGTAGATAATCGCAGTGAGGCCGTCTCTCTGGCAGCCATCGCCCTACATCTCGCACAATGCGCGCGGTGCAATCTGCAAACGACGCAAAGAAATGCGGCAGAGAATCTGCGATGCTGGGTCCCGTCGAAGGCCACGGGAGGCGCTGCGATGATTGTTATGCGACAAATCTTATTGTGCTCCGGGGTCTTGATGGCGCTGGCCGGAGGCTCTGCTCAGGCTCAAGTCACGGCGACCGCCAACGTGAGCATTCAATCGAGGGCCGTCGCCGCGGTGGCGATCCCCCACGCGGCGGTCGAACTTCGCTCCGTCGGCGTACCGGCGCCGGAGGTCCGAGTGGCTCTGGTCGAGATCCGCACGGCGCGGGTCCCCGCCCCGGAGGTGCACCTGGTGCTCACGCGGAGCGTGCGATCAGTGCGACTGCACGGGCCCATCCCGGAGTTCGGCGGCTTCATCAGCCTGCATGTCCGCGACGGACTCCGGGGGCCCCACCTCTACGAGGTCATCGAGGTGGAGCATCGGCATCGCGGCCACATGGGGCACCGTGGGATGAAGGGCCACGGCATGGCGCGGCTGCGCGTCCAGGGCGGTCACGGCATGGGCATGGGCATGGGCATGGGCTCCATGGGCGGCGTGTATATCCAGGGCGGCGGTCACCCGGGGGGCAACGTGCGCATCCGGAGCCACGGCATGGGCAGCATGGGGACGATACGCATCCAGGGCGGCGGTCATCCAACCGGCCGGGTCCGGGTTCGTGGCGGAGGCCCGCCGGGCATGGCTTCGGTTCGCATTCGGTCCGGCGGCATGGGCATGGGCATGGGCGGCATGGGAGGCATGCGCCGATGAAGAACAGATTGATCGCCCTTCTGCTCTCATGCGCCTTGTCGGGCGCCTGCTTGGCGGCATGCGGTTCCGAGTCCGACGATCCCGTCGAGCGGGCGGCGGCGATCGCCCGCGACATCCAGGCAGACCCAGCGAACGCCGAAGAGGTCCTCGAGGACCACGACATCACCATCGACGAGTTCGAAGAGCTCATCTATGAAATCGCCGCGGACCCGGAGCAGAGCCAACGCTACGAGGCCGCCCTCGCGGGGGAGGCGGAGGAGGGTTGACGCGGGCTGGGGCCATGAGTGCGGCGGCCCTCGGGCTGTCGGTCTGGGCGCTGGGCTGCGGCGGGGTAGAGCCCCCGACGACGGCCCGGCCGAGCGCCATCGAAGCGCCGCACTTTCTCCTCGCCGTGGGAGCCTCGCGGAGCCCGGCCCTCGCTCGCCCTGCCGGCGACCCGGATGAGCTGCGCGCCGCCGTGCGCGCAGCCCAGGGCCCGGCCCGACGAGAGGCCATGCGCCACGCCGCGCTCGGCCTGATGTACGCAGCCGAAGAGGGAGAACCACCAGAAGGACCTGAAGGACGAGCGGAGCGGCGCGCCCAGCGCCGCCTCCGACAAGACTCGAATCGCTACGCGGACAGCGCCCTTCGAGGAAGCCGGGACGAGTTCCAAAACGCGCTCATGGAGTTCGTGAAGGCCTACAACGCCTGGCGCGCGGGAGCGCGAAACGCGGCGCGCCTGGCCGAGCGATTCACCACCCGGCGCACCGAGGCCCGGGAACTCTACTCGCTGATGTGGGCCATCCGCGGAGAAGTCGCTTTCGGCGGCCAGCACTATCGCGATGCCGCGGGGGCCTACCGCTACTTCCTCGGTCAGCTCGATCACCCGCTCTATGCTTTCGGTCTCTGGCGGACCGCCCATTGTTATCGCGAGATGGACCGGGACGCCGACGCCGTCCAGGCGCTCACGGAAGCGCGCAACCTCGGCTGCGACCCCGAGGCCGGACGGGCCGTTGTCGAAGTGGCGGCGGTCGCCGGCCGCGAGCTCGGTGGTACGGCGATCCGCTGGCCCGACGGAACCATTCGTCCGAGCTCCTGTCCGGTCCCTGGTCAGGAGCCGGGGGGCGGCGAAACAACGCCCTGAACGACGGGGCTCTCTTCGGACTCTCTTCGGACTCTCTTCGGACTCTCTTCGGGCTCTCTTCGGGCCGTACATTCGAGTAGGCTCCGCCTCGATGTTCCCCGGCTCCCCCACGTCGTTGGCGACAGGCTTGTCGGCGCTCTGCCTGACTCTCCTGCTCTGGGCCCCCGCGGCCGAAGGCCAGGTCACCTACGCGCCTCCAGATCTGTCGGGGGACGCACCCGAGCCGGAGGGCCAGGGCCAACGCCGGCTCGAGGAGTTCGCCATCGGCGTCCCGCTCTTCTACGAAGTGCCCCGGGACATCGTGAGGCCTGGGGTGAACTTTGGCGGCCGCATCGGCCTCGACTGGGGATACTTCGGCGCGTTCATCGACGCCGGCGTGGCCCTCATCCCAATCGACCTCAACGCCCTTCGTCCCGGCCTCGGCAGGGACCCCCTGGTCCGGCTGCACGGCGGACTCGGGGTGCGCCTCCAGTTTCCGACGAAGTACGTGCGCCCGTATGCCGACCTCGTCATCGACTTCAACGGGTGGAGCTTCCGGTCGATCGAGTTCGACTGCGTCGGGGTCCTGCCCGGGGGGTTCTGGTGCCGGGGCACCGGCGCCTTCGAATTTTCGCCGGGGTGGTCGGGACGCGTCGGCGTGCACATCAAGGTGAAGGGGCCCTGGTCCATCGACCTCGGGAGCGCCTTCTCGATGAGCTACCGAGGGAACCTCTTTTCGCGCCCGCGGTTCTGGTTGGAGCCGTACATCGGCTTCACGATCCGCCACTGACGAGACGGCGCCCCACTGCGCAGGCAATGGAGCCGAAGAGCCCCTGGGGCGTCTGGACCCTTGCAGATCCGTAGGAAGCGCCGGGGTCATGAAACCTCATGCACCGCGAATTGCGGGGGATCTAGGCCGGCACGTGCCTTGCGATGCATTCATGGTGACATGGTCTCCCACGCAACAATGATGTTCGTCGCGCGCATGGGCTGGCTCTTCGCCCTCTACTACGCGGGCGTCGGCATGGCCGGCAACTGAGCGACTGAGGCGGCTAGCCGTCAGAGTCCGCGACGGCTTTCCGGACGCAAGCGAACCTCGCCCCGCAACGCCGAGTCGATGGTCGCCAGAATCGCTTTGCGGTCCCGGGGCAGCCGGCCCGCGAGGGGCAGGTAGTTCGAGGCGTGGTTCGTCCGAAATACGGCATCGGTGGGGCGGGCCAGGTCGATCATGGTGCGCAGCTCGCGCAGCAGGTCGTCGACATCGGGCACTTCGAACTTGCCTCGCGACGAGAGCTTGGCCAGCGGGGTCCCCGGGACGATGGTCACGGTAAGCGCGGCGAAATACTCCGGGTCCATCTCGGTCACCAGATGCGCGGTCGCTTCGGCGTGCTCCTGGTTGCGCTCGGACGCGATGCCGAGGAGCGCGATGACGCTGATCTTCATGCCCGCGGCGTGAGCGCGGCGGGCCGCTTCGACGTGGGCCGCATGGGTGTCGCCCTTGGCGATGCGCTTCAGCACCTCGTCGTCGCCGGACTCGGGGCCGATGTAGAGGGTGGTGAGACCAGCCTCGTAGAGTTCGCGAAGCTCTACGTCGGTTTTAGCCGCGACGTTTCGGGCCATCGCGTAGCAGGAAACCCGGCGGAGGTTCGGGAAGAGGGCGCGGGCCCGTTCGAGGATGGGGCGCCAGTGCCCCATCGGCATGCCGAGGGCGTCGCCGTCGCCGACGAAGAGCTTCTCGACTCGGGACACCGGGATCTCATGGCCACCGGCGACCGCTTGCAGGTCCTCGAGGCACTCCGCGACTGGCCGCTCCGAATACGTCGGCTTGTCGCTGTACATGTCGCAGTAGGTGCAGTGGTTCCAACTGCAACCGATGGTCGCTTGGAGGATCAGGGCATCAGCCTCGGAAGGCGGCCGGTAGATGCGTCCGACGTAGCGCATGCCTCATCTATCCCACGCCGCGAAGCGGGCGCAAGGCGCTCAGCCGGACGATTCAGGCGAACGCAACGACCCGAGGGCGCCCGCGCCGACGCGCAGGAGCGCGGGTTGCACGATTACCGTCGAGAGAAGGCAGAAGAATGCAGTAACCGCGATCAGCTCACCAAAGTTGCGAACCGGGACGAAGGAGCTGAAGAGCAGCACTCCAAATCCCAGCATCAAGGTCACGCAGCTGACGACGATGGCCCGCCCCGTGCCCCGGGCGGCGCGCACCAGAGCGACGTTTTGACCGAGACCTCGCTGTGCTTCTTCGCGGAATCGCGCGAGCACGTGGATGGTCCCGTCGACGGCGAGGCCGATGCTGATCGAGAAGATGACCCCCGTAGCGATGTTCAACGGCATGCCGCGGACGACCATCCACGCCATCGTGCCGATGAGGGGGATGAGGTTCGGCGGGATCGACAGAAGCCCGAGGCGCACGCTCCGAAAGAGCACGGTGAGCACGACGAAGATGATCAGGACCGCGAGGCCGAGGCTGCGCATGATGTCGGTGACCACGGCGTCGGTGCCGACGGATCCGGTGAAGGCTTCCCCGGTGAGCGACACGTCCGCGGTCTCGCGAATTACCGAGAGTTCGCTTTCGAGGCGATCGATGAGGCCCATGGTCGCCTGAGCGCCGACGTCGGCGACCATGATGCGCAGGCGCCCGTGGCGTCCGTCGTCGGTGAGATAGTGACCGAGGGCGTCGATCTCGCCGCGGCGCAGCAACGTCCCGAGGGCATCGACCTGCTCGGCGCTATGGAAGTCCTCGGTGCGCGCCACCGGGTCGCCGGTCAGTTGGGCCCAGGCTTCGTGTAGGACATCCGACCCGGAGCTCACCCCGAGGACCCCGTCTTGGCCCGCCGCCCAGGCCGCGACCCGGTCGATCTCTCGGAGCATGGCCGGGTCAGAGAGCAGGCTCGGGTCATCGACGCGAATGCTCACCTCGAGGGGCCGAACACCTTCGAGGCGATCCTCGAGCAACTTGGTGGTGACGAAGACCGGGTCGGTTTCGTCGAATTGGTCCATCAGCGCGTGGTCGACCTCGAGGCCCGTGGCGGTGGTTGCCGCAATCGCCGAAATGACCGCGGCCCCCCCGAGGACCACCCAGCGCCTGCGAATCACCTGAATCGTCAAGGCGCCGAGGAAACTCTCGAGGACGGCCTTCTTCGCCGGAGGTGCCGCGCGAACCTTCTTCGACCGGGCGATCGCCGCCGGCAGGAACGTGATCGTCACCACGTAGGCCACCATCACACCGACCGAAGCCACCGCCGCAAACTCACGAAAGCCCACGGTGCTCGATACCAGCAGGGAAGCTATGCCGATGGAGGTCGTGAGCGACGTGAGGAAACAGGCTGTCGCCATGCTACGCACCGTCGCCACCAGAGCACGGCTGGGGTTTCCGCTGTCCCGGAGCTCGTCTCGATACCGCCCGACGAGGTGAATCGAATCGCTGATGCCGATGATGATCAAGAGCGGCGGAACGATATTCGTCAGGATGGTCATCTCCTGGCCGACGATTGCCATGCCGCCGACGACGAACGCCGCCGTGATGCCGACCGTCAGGATCGGGAGCGCCGTGGCGAGGACGCCGCGGAATGCGGCGAAGAGCAGCACGGCGCAGACCAGGAGGGTCAGGGGCAGGAGCACCCGGTTGTCCCGCTGCATCTTGACCACGATGCTCGCTCGCACGTAGGGCAGGCCGCCACGATGCAAGCTGACGCCCGCAGGTGGCGGGTTCGCATCGAGCCAGGTGTCCATCTCTCGGATGACGCCGCGCCGCGAGCCGTGGTCCGTGGGCAGCCCGAGAGCGATGGCGGTGACCGTGCGGTCCTCGCTCACCAGGCGGCCGGTCACCAAGGGAAGGTCCCGGAGGGCCACGACGAGGGCCCGAACGTCATCGTCGGTCACCTCGTCGCCCTCGACCACCGGTCGGGGTTCGAGCTCCCGGCGACGCTCGGAGATGTCGGTGAGCCCGCCTGGGAAACGCGCCGGGGCGGCCAGGGTCAAGGAGAGCAGCGCGTCCATCACCTCCTGGGGTAGGTCATCGCCTTCGCTCTCGTCCTCGAGAGCATCGAGGGTCAGTTCGCCGCCGTCGTCGCCCTCATCCCAGATGTTGAAGTCGCCGTCGGGGTCCTCGGCGACGCCAGAGGCCTTGTTGATTGGCGTCTTGGTGATGCTGTCGACGCGGCGCACCCCGTCGTGGGACTCGAAGTGCCGGGTCAGGGCGTGCACGTAGGACAGCACCGGCCGGGCCGTGATGTCCGGCGCTTCGACGAGGAGGACGGCGACCTGGCCCGTTGTGCCGAAGTCCGCCTCGAAGGCGTCGCGGACCGCCTCGTAGTCCTCGAAGGACGCGATCATGTCCTCGGGAGACGGGTTCCGGACGATGTTCGGGATCTGGCTCGCGACCCCCAAGGCGAGCAGCAGCGTCACCACCACGATCGCGCCCGGCCAACGGGTCACGAACGCGGCGATTTTTGACGGCAATTCGCTCATTTACGGCACGCCCCCCGGCGGGGATCGAAATAGGGCCGAGGTCAGGCCGCGGGCTACGCGACCTGCGTCAGCCGCGCTTGCGGGCGCGGGCTTCGGCCCGGGTCTGCGGAGAGTCCGCCTGGATCATCATCTGGGCGGCTTCGAGCATGGGGTAGCCCGAGGCTCGCTCCTCTTGGAACTTCTTGGCGAAGTCGCCAGCGCGGATCTCGCCGAGGACCTTCTCGAAGCGCTCGACCATCGGAGCCCGGTCGACCTCCATGGTGCGCATCATGCCGCCGAAGAGCGCCGTCGGTCCGTGAGACTCGCTGGCCTTGAAGAAGCCCATCGTCCGGAAGGCCGTGAAGACCGTCTCGAACTCACCCGACATGTACATCTCGAGAACCAACGCCTCGGGAGGGATGCCGTTCTGGGAGCCGACCTCGAAGGCCGTCATGATCGCGCCGCCGAGGAGGGGGCCGACGGTCTGCTCGATGTAGAGGTCGATGGTCGCCTCCATCTCGGCGCCCATCTGGAGTGCGCCGGTGCCAGGCGCGTCGTTGCCGTCCGCATCGGCCCGGAGCGAGCCCATGCCCGCGGCGAGGCCGAGCATGCGGCGCTCGGCCTTGCCCGAGGCGTCGTTCTCGACGCCGAGGTAGGCCCAAAAACCTTCACCCCGCTCGAAGCGCTCGCGGGCGGTCTCGCCGGCCATGCGCGGCGCGACGAGCAGCACGTCGACGGTGCTCGGCGCATCGATGAGGTCGTAGGCGAGGGTGTAGCCAGAGCCAAAAGCGATGGCCGCGTTGTCCTGCAAGCTCGGCGCGATGATCTCGGCCCAAACGTCGGGGATGACCTCGTCCGGCAGCAGCACGAAGACCACGTCGGCCTTTGCGGCTTCCTGCACGCTGACGACCTCGAAGCCTTCCTTCTTGGCTTGGGCGGCGTACTCGTCATCCTGGTTGCCGACGAGGACCGTGGTCCCGGAGTCGCGCATGTTGAGGGCAACGGTGCGCCCGAGGTTGCCGTAGCCGAGAACCGCGACCTTTTCGCCCTCGAGAGCGCCGGCGGGGACATCGGAGATGGAGAAGAATCGCTTTGAGTCAGACATGGCGCGGGACGCTACCCCGGAGACGGCCGGCGCGCAAAGGGGGCACCTATGCCGAGAACAAGACCCAGGCGTTTGCGTTCATGAAGATCGACGATTGCCCGGGGGGCCCCCATTGTCCTTGTAGATGCCCCAATAAGGCGCTAATTCCCGGCCCGGGCCACCGGGGCCGGCACTCACGAATCCTCCTGGATGTACGTCGACTTCCCAACCCTCGCCGATGCCCTTCGGGCGAGCATCAAGTCCGGCAAGACTTCGCCTCGGTATTGGGCTTGGAGCCTCGGCTTCTTGGACTTCTACGCCTTGATGGTCTCGACGGTCTCCGCCGCCCAGCGCCTCGACGATGCTCTCTACCCCGAGTGGAAGCGGACGGCGGTCAAGGAGCCGGTCTTCATCTTTGCCGGCGCCCGGAGCGGCACGACGCTCCTCCACCGATTGCTGGCCCTCGATGAGCAGCGGTTCACCTCGTTCAAGCTCTACCAAACCTTGATGCCGTCGGTGAGCGCGTACAAGGCCATCGACGCCCTGACCGCCCTGGACAAAAAGCTCCTCGGCGGCCGGTTCGGCAAGAACCTCCTCGCCCTGGATCAAAGCCTCTTCCCGAAGTTCCGCGACATCCACCCGATGGGCCTCACCGAGGCCGAGGAAGAGGAGGCGCTCTTCATCTACACCCTCGTCTCCCCGGCGATGCTGCTGCTCTTCCCCTTCGTCGACGGGGTCCCCCGAGCGTGGTCCATGGACCACGTGCCGGAGTCCGCCAAAAACCAGGTGATGGACTTCTACCGGGGCTGCATCCAGCGCCACCTGATGGCAGAGGGCGCGGACCGC
>JAFDCW010000088.1 GCA_019312705.1 Deltaproteobacteria bacterium | reverse complement strand
CTTGGCGACGGCCGCGCTCGCCGGGCGGTCGTAGCTCGCCGCCCGGTCGAGCAACTCGGTCGCCACGGCGCCGGGCATGATTGTGGTCACCCCGATGCGGTCTCCGGCGAGTTCCATGCGCAGGGCGCCGCTGAAGCCCCGGACGGCGTATTTGGTCGCGCAGTAGGTCGACTGAAGCGGGAACGCCACGCGGCCAGCGAGACTCGAGATGTTTACGATGTGGGCTTCGGTGCGCCCCTGGAGCTGCGGCAAGAACGCATGGCAGCCGTAGAGAACGCTTTTGAGGTTCACGTCGACGATGCGGTCGAGGTCGGCGACGCTCTGGTCGGCGAAGGCGCCAAGCACGCTGATGCCGGCGTTGTTGATGAGCAGGTCGGCGCCGCCCAGGCGCGTGGCGACCTCGTCGGCCAGCCCTTGCCAGGCCCCCGCGTCGGCGACGTCGAGCACGTGGGCGTCGACCTCGTGGTCCCGCCCGAGTTCGCGGGCGGCGGTTTCGAGGGCCTCGGCGCGCACGTCGACGAGGCACAACGTCGCGCCCTCGGACGCGAGGCCCTCCGCGATGGCGCGACCGATGCCCCCCGCCGCCCCGGTGACCACCGCCACCTTTCCTCGAAGTTCACGCATTGTTCAATGACCGCGTAGCACGGGCGACGAACCCTGTCTTTGCCCCCGAGCCTCGGCTGACCGGCCGTCTTCTTCGACGCGATCAGTACCGCGGCGGCGGCGACACCGAGTCCCGGACGATGTGCCGGAAGGTCAGGCTGATTCGGGGCTGCGAAGTTGGATCGCGCCTGAGGGAGTGCTGCCAGATGGCCTGCATGGCGGCGCTCATGCGCAGGAGCGAGCCCGGGGCGAGGTCCATGGACTCGTAGACGTACCCGTCATCGCCGTGGCGGCGCAGACGGAGAGGGCGGGTGACGCCGAGGCTGATGATCGCGATGCCGGTTCCGGGCTCGAGGATGTGCACGTCGTCCGCGTGCCAGCCCAGGCTGTGGCGGCCGGTTGGGTAGTAGTTCATCAGGCAGTTGGTGGGCATGAAGCCCACCTGCGTCGCGACCCGTTCGCGGACGGCTTGTACGGCAGGGTGCCACTCGGCGAAGGGGTAGCTCGCACTCCGATAGTTGTACGGCCACCCCATGCTCGCGGTGCGGCGCGACGTCATCTGGTCGGTCCATTGCACTTCGTCTCGGACGACCTCGAAGAGGGTCTCGGGGTCCTCGATGAAGTCCGGGTGGTAGGTGCAATCGGGGCGGGTCATGGCGGGAGCATTCACCCTTCGCGGGCTGCGCTCCGACCGCGTAGCATGGTCGACGATGCCTGTCTTCGCCCCAGCCGCCCTAGGCCCCCTCGAGTTGCGCAACCGTGTGATCAAGGCCGCGACTTACGAGGGCATGAGCCCCGGGGGGGTCGCGACCGAGGACCTCGTCACGTTTCATCGACGCCTCGCCGAGGGCGGCGTCGGCCTCACCACCGTGGCGTATTGCGCCGTGAGCGATGAGGGGCGCACCTTCCCCGATCAGCTTCGACTGAATGCGCCGAGCCGTGAGCGCCTCTCGGTGCTTACCCGGGCCGTGCACGACGCGGGGGGGCGGGTCTCGCTGCAGATTGGTCACGCGGGCATGTTCAGTAAGGTTCGCGGCCCGGGGGGCCGGGCGCCCCGGGGGCCGTCCCTGGCATTCAATGCCTACGGGGTTGCGGCCGGCTTGCCCTGGGCCCGGGCGATGTCCGGGGCCGACATCGACGCGGCGGTCGACGACTTCGGCCGGGCCGCCGAGACCGCCGCGGGCCTCGGCTTCGATGCCGTCGAGGTGCACCTCGGTCACGGGTACCTGCTGAGCCAGTTTCTCTCGCCAGCAATCAACCGCCGCCGGGACCGCTACGGCGGCAGCCTCGACAACCGGCTGCGCTTTCCCCTCGCGGTCCTCGAACGGGTTCGCGCGGCGGTCGGGACGGGCGTCGCGGTGATCGCCAAGACCAACCTCGACGACGGTTTTCCTGGGGGCCTCGGCATCGATGAAGCGGTGCAGGTCGCCGTTGCCCTCGAAGAGAGTGGGGCCGTCGACCTCTTGATCCCCAGCGGCGGCAATACCGCCCGGTCCCCGTTCTACCTGCTGCGCGGCGGGCTTCCCCTGAAGGAGATGGCCGCGGCCCAGAGTGACCCCCTCGCGGCTGCGGCGATGCGCGTGCTCGGCCAGGCCATCGTGCGGCCCCATACCTTCTCCGAGGCTTTCTTTTTGCCCCTCGCCGAGCGCGTGCGCAGCGAGGTGAAGATGCCCATCGGTCTCCTCGGCGGCCTCGTCTCGCGCGACAATCTCGTGCAGGCACGGGAGCGAGGCTTCGACTTCGTCGTCCTCGGTCGCGCCCTCATCGCCGACCCGGACTTCGTCAATCGCATGGCTCGCGGAGAACTCGACCGCACGCGCTGCGACGCCTGCAACCTCTGCATCGCCGAGATGGACATGGGGGGCGTCCGGTGCGTGCTCGACGGGCCTCGTTCGGTGTCATCGGCGGCGAGTTGACGACAGACCACCGTGGTCAGCGGGGGCGGGCCTGCCGCCGCGATGAGCAGACCGAGTACGACTCGTTTTTGCCTTTTGCTCGGTCCCATTTCGTCGCCCTTGGCCCGTACGCGCGATTGAACCTACCATCCGAGGGTCCATGGCGTTGATCGAGCGCAAGAAGAACATCTACCCCGTTGGGGACGACCTGCGCGGGTACCTGGGCCGCCACGACCGCCTGCGCTCCGTGCCCGCGTCATTTGCGGCGCTCTCTCGCCACAACGAATCGGTCCCCGTCTACGACCGCCACGGCAACGATACACTCTGGCAGACCGTGCTCTATCCCCCAGCCGAACGGGAAGAGATCTACGAGGCCGCCGTGCGCACCTACGCCGCGCTGAAGGTGCACGGCCGCATGTCGCTGATGAAGCACCTGGTGACGGACCGCGTCGACCTCTGCACCTGGGGGAATACCCAGCCGTTCCGCGTCCGCATCCTCAATACCCTCAACGAGAACTTCGACTACTTCTACGTCAAGAAGGCCGACGCCTCGCGCATCTACGGCATCGAGCTCGAACACATCCTCTCGCCCAACCGCATCGATTTCCTCTGCGACGGCGAGACCGTCATCGAGGAGCACATCGCCGGCATCCCCGGCAAAGACTTCATCGACAACTGGCTCAGCGACACGCACCTCGACCAGATTCGCCTCGCCAAGGAGTTCGTGAAGTTCAACGAGCGGTGCTTCGTCCGGTTGCTCGGTGACATGCACTCCGGCAACTACGTCGTCGACCTGACCCCCGATTTCGACGAGACCCACTATCGCCTGCGCGCCATCGACTTCGATCAGCAGAGCTACGAGGGGCACCATCGTGTTTACCGCCCGCAGTACTACCCGCAGAACAACCCGATAGTCTTTCTCGGCATGAAGTGCATGAGCCCGCCGACCTACGAACAGTACCGGCAAGAAGAGCTGGTTCTGATGGCCAGCCGGGCCCGCGACGAGGTGACGCGCCTCGCCGACCTCCTGCACGTCATGTCCCGCGACCGCATCGCGCCGCTTGCCCACGTACACGCGCTCCGGCGCGACCTCGCCGACCACTATCGGTGCCCGTCGTTTCTCCAGTGCGAGAGCATGGGAGACCTAGTCTCTGTCTCGTTGAGCCTCTTGCCGACAAGTTGAGCAAGCTGGTCGTTTAGATTAGTCCCGGGTCGACGAAGCACTGAATCGTCGTTTCGATGCGGAAGTTGCTCGCTGAGGTGTGGCGCTCGGCGTGGAAGATGTCCATCGGGTAGCGCGCTCCAGGGGTGAGGCCGAGGCTGTCGAGGTCGACGGTGCGTTCCAGGGCGCCGTGCACTCCGCCGAGGTCGATCGCCAAGCGCCCGTCGATGAAGAGCCAGAGGTCGTCGTCGCCGCGGAAGGTGAATACCTCTCCGCCCTCGTAGACGAAGCCGATGTGCACTTCCGTCGTGAAGTGGAAGTTTCGCGGTCGGTCCTCGTGGTCCATGCCGCTCATGCCGAAGCCCATGCCGTCGACGGGGAAGAAATGGTCGTTGTCGAAGACGAACTGGCCGGGTGAAACCTCGGTCAGGGGCAGGACGATGTCGAAGGACTCGTTGACCCCCGGGATGTCCCGGTACCACTGGCGGAACGTGCCCTCGTCGTCGATGCCGCCGACGTGGCTCGAGCCATGGGCGTAGACCGGCTTCCGTTCCGCATCGAGGGTGTCCTCGACGAGGCCTGCAACATGGCCCGGGTTTTCGTCTTGGAAGTCGGGGTGGGAGACGTCGAAGTCTCGGACCACGGCGCTGAGGCCCCCGCAGTCGTCTCCGCCGCCGCCGTCGCGGCCGTCCCCGCCGTCCCCGCCGCTGCCGTCGCGGCTTCCGCCGCCGTCGCGGTCACCACCATCTCCGCCGCCGCCATCGCCCATGGGCCCCGCTCCGTCGTCGTTGCAGGAACAACCGGCAAAGGGAAGGAGCAGGGCGCTGAGAAGAAGGACGAGTCGGGTCATGCCAGAAGCGTAGCAGACGGTGTCCGGGAGCTTGCTGCCGACGCGTTGAGCTCGTGGCAGATGCGGATCACCGCGCGTGACGTACGTGCACCTCGCCGGCGGTGTCCACCTCGAAGAGCGTGGTGACCAGATGCTCGCCGACCGGGTCGGAGCTCACCGACGGCGGGGCTGCGTGGGGCTCGCCGGCGGCGACGGCCCGGGGCGGCGGGCTCTCGGACGACGGTGCGGCCGCGGCGACGGCGGAGGGCACGGGCGGCGGCGGCAGGTGGGCGATGGGCACCCGGGCCGGCGGCTCTTCCATGCTTTCGCGTAGTTCGGCGGGGGAAGTTTGGGGAACGGTCGTTAGCGTGAACGCCGCGTCGTCGCTCGCCTCCGTCGCGCCGGAGGTCTCAGTTGCCTCCTGCGGAGTGGGCCCGGTGGCGGGAGTGGTCACAGCGGCTCCCCCGCAGGCGACAAGGCCCGCGGTGAGAATCGCGGCGAGAGCGAGGACGACGCGGTCACGCACGAGGACACCTCCACCCCTAGACGTACGCCCGGCTCCGCCAGGGACAAGGCCGGCGGGGTCGAAGGCCGAGGTGACCGCGCTCGGCGGGACCTCAGTCAGGGCGCCAGCTCCCGAGAACGTGCATGTAGTTGGACCGTGTGAAGGCCTTGGGGTCCGGGCTGCGCTGGAGGTTCATGCTGCCGTGGGACTGGCGGAGGGACTCGTACTCGTGTTCTTCGAGCCAGCGCTCGAGGCCCGTGCGCATCTTGGCCAGATGCCCCGGGCCGTGCATGAGCAGCGCCGAGACGACCTGGGCCACGTGGGCGCCGGACATCACGGCTTTGAGGGCGCCGATGTCGTCGTGCACGCCGCCCGACGCCACGAGGGAACCCGAGAAGTTCCCGGAGACGGCCGCGAGCCAGCGCAGGCGCAGCAGCAGCTCCGAGGGGTTGCTGAGCTGGAGCCTTGGCTCCACCTCCAACTCCTCGACGTTGATGTCGGGCTGATAGAAGCGGTTGAACAAGATGAGCGCGTCGGCCCCGGCGTCGTCCAGGCGCTGGGCGAAGTGCACCAGCGAGGTGAAGAACGGCGAGAGCTTCACTGCCACCGGGATGCTGACCTGCTTCTTCACCGACGCGACCATCTCGGCGATGCGCAGCTCGAGCTTTTCGGCGGTGTCGGCGGGGTCCGTCGAGATCTGATAGACGTTGAGCTCGATTCCGGCGGCCCCGGCTTCCTCCATCAGCTTCGCAAACTCGAGCCACCCTCCGGCCGAGGTCCCGTTGAGGGATGCGAAGACCGGCACGTCGACGGCCTCGCGGATCTTCCGTAGCTGCTCGAGGTAGGTCTCTGGGCCCAGGACGAGGTCGTGGTGCGCCGGGAGAAATGACGCCGCCTCGGCCGAGACGTCGGCGTACCCTTCGATCGCGCGGTGCGACGCAACTTGCTCTTCTTCGAGCTGTTCTTCGAAGAGCGAGCGCATGACGATGGCCGGCGCTCCGGCGTCTTCGAGTCGCTTGACGGTGTCCAGGTCGTCGGCCATCGGCCCGGCCCCCGGCATGAGGGGGTTCGAAAGCGGGATGCCCATGTACGTAGTGGTCAGGTCCATGTTCTTCCCCTATTCCGCGTCCGCTTCGGTGTCCGTCTCCGTGGTACGAGGCGCGCCGAGTTCTTCGATGCCCGCGAGTTGCTGGTAGACCTTGATTCGCCGTTCGGCGTGCGCTTGTGAACGGCTCACGAAGTTCTTGAAGCGCGCCGGGTCCATGCGTTCGACCATGCGGAACCGCGACTCGAAGCGCATGTACTCCTCGACCCGCGTCGTCGGGGCTTTGGAGTCGATCTGCAAAGGCGCCTGGCCCTCGGCGGAGCGCCGGGGGTCGAAGCGGTAGAGCGGCCACACCCCGGACGACACGGCCTTGGCCTGCTGGTCGAGGCCGAACGCCATGTCGTAGCCGTGGGCGATGCAGTGGCTGTAGGCGATGATGAGCGAGGTGCCCTCGAAGGCATCGGCCTCGCGGAAGACCTTGACCATCTGCTTGTTGTCGGCGCCGAAGGCGATGCTCGCGACGTAGGCGTTGCCGTAGCTTATCGCCTCGAGGCCCAGGTCCTTCTTGGGGATGTCTTTGCCTGCGGCGGCAAACTTGACCGACGCCCCGAGGGGAGTCGCCTTCGACTGCTGGCCGCCGGTATTGGAGTAGACCTCGGTGTCGAGGACCAGGATGTTGACGTTGCGCCCCATCGCGACGACGTGGTCGAGGCCGCCGTAGCCGATGTCGTAGGCCCAGCCGTCGCCGCCGACGAGCCAGATGCTCTTGGTCACCAGGTAGTCGGCGAGGGCCGTGAGGTGCTGGGCCGCCCCCCCGTCCATGCGCCCGAGCTTCTGCTTGAGGGCGACGACGCGTTCGCGCTGGGCGGCGATGCCCGCTTCGTCACTCTGGTCCGCCTCGATGATCTGAGTGACCAGGTTCTCGCCGATTTCGCCGGCGAGCTTCTTGGCGAGCAAGCGCGCGTTGTCGGCGTGCTCGTCGACGGCCAACCGGAAGCCGAAGCCGAACTCGGCGTTGTCCTCGAAGAGCGAGTTGGACCACGCCGGGCCGCGGCCGTCGCGGTTGGTCGTGTACGGGGTCGTCGGTAGGTTGCCGCCGTAGATGGACGAGCACCCGGTCGCGTTGGCGATGAGCGCCCGGTCCCCGAAGAGTTGGGTGAGAAGCTTGATGTACGGGGTCTCGCCGCACCCGACGCAAGCGCCGGAGGACTCGAAGAGGGGCTCGAGGAACTGTGAGCCTTTGACGTCGAGGCGCTTGATCGCGGTGCGATCGACGTCGGGGATGTCGAGGAAGAAGGCGTAGTTGTCGCGCTCCTGGTCGACGAGGGGCCCGTGGTCCGCCATGTCGATGGCCTTGTGACGGGGATTGGACTTGTCCTTGGCCGGGCAGACCTTCACGCAGAGGTTGCATCCGGTGCAGTCTTCCGGGGCGACCTGGAGGCTGTAGGTGAGGCCGCGGAAGTCTTTGGCCTTGTACGGCGTCGTCTGGAACGTCTCGGGAGAATCGGCGACGGTCTCTCCGTCGAATACCTTCGCTCGAATCGCCGCGTGGGGGCAGACCAGAGTGCAGTGGTTGCACTGGATGCAGATCGATGGGTCCCAGACGGGGATCTGCCGGGCGAGGTTGCGCTTCTCCCACTTGCTCGTCCCCGTCGGCCAGGTGCCGTCGACGGGAAAGGCGCTGACCGGCAAGAGGTCGCCCTTGTTGGCAAGCATCACGGACGTGACGCGCTGGACGAAGTCGGGGGCCGCCTCGCTCACGATGGGCGGCCTCTCGCGGTCGCTGGTCACCGCCTCGTGCGTTCGCACTTCGTGCAAGTGCGCCAGGGCCGTATCGACTGCGGCAAAGTTCTGTTTGACGACTGCTGGGCCACGCTTGCCGTACGACTTTTCGATCGCGCCCTTGATGCAGGCGATGGCCTCTTCACGCTCCATCGCGCCGCTGATGGCGAAGAAGCAGGTCTGCATGATGGTATTGATGCGGACCCCGAGGCCGGCCGCCTTGGCGACCTCGTAGGCGTCGATCACGAAGAAGCGAAGCTTCTTGTCGATGATGGTTTGCTGCACTTCGCGGGGAAGCCGGTCCCAGACCAGGTCCGGGCCGTAGGGTGCGTTGAGCAGGAACACGGCCCCGGGTAGTGCCTTTTCGAGAACGTCGTACCGGTCCATGAACTGGAACTGGTGGCAGGCGACGAAGCTCGCGTGCTGAATCAGATACGCCGACTGGATGCGCTGAGGGCCGAAGCGCAGGTGCGAGATGGTGACGGCGCCGGCCTTCTTCGAGTCGTAGACGAAGTAGCCCTGGGCGTGCATGTCCGTGTGTTGACCGATGATCTTGATGGAGTTCTTGTTTGCGCCGACGGTGCCGTCGGAGCCGAGGCCGTAGAAGATGGCCTGGACGCCGTCCCTGGGCTTCTCGTCGATGTCGTCGAGGGGCAGCGACAGGTTCGTCACGTCGTCGACGATGCCGACCGTGAAGCCGTGGCGCGGCTTGGCCTCGGCGAGCTCGTTGTAGACCGCGCGCACGCAGTTCGGTGTGAACTCCTTGGACGAGAGCCCGTAGCGTCCGCCGACGACGAGGGGCTCCGTCTCCCACTTTGTCTCGGGCCCTTGGGTCGCCTGCCGCACGCCGGCCATGACGTCGAGGTAGAGGGGCTCGCCGATGGACCCGGGCTCCTTGGTGCGGTCGAGGACGGCGATTTGTTTCACCGTCTTCGGCAGCGCCCCGATGAATGAGGAAAGGTCGAAGGGGCGGTAGAGCCGAACGATGAGCAAGCCGACCTTGTGGCCGTCTTTGACTAGGCCCAGGGCCGTCTCCTCGGCGGTCTCGGCGCCGGAGCCCATCATGACGATGACGCGCTCGGCTTCGGGGTGGCCGACGTAGTCGAAGAGCCGATAGGCGCGGCCGGTGAGCTCGGCGAAGCGGTCCATCGCCTTCTGCACTTCACCTGGGCAGGCGAGGTAGTGGCCGTTGCAGGCCTCCCGGGCCTGGAAGAAGGTGTCGGGGTTTTGGGCCGTGCCACGGATGACGGGGCGGTCCGGAGTCAGGGCCCGGCCGCGGTGTTCTTGCAGGTGGGCGTCATCGATCATGCCCCGAAGGTCGTCGTCGGTCAGCTCTTCGATCTTGGCGACCTCGTGGGAGGTGCGGAAGCCGTCGAAGAAGTGGATGAATGGCACCCGAGACGCGAGGGTCGCCGACTGGCCGATGGCGGCGAAGTCGTGGGCCTCCTGGACCGAGCCCGAGCAGAGCAGGCCGAAGCCGGTCTGGCGCACGGCCATGACGTCGGAGTGGTCGCCGAAGATGCTGAGGGCGTGGGTCGCGATGGTGCGCGCGGCGACGTGTATGCAGCAGGGCGTGAGCTCGCCGGCGATCTTGTAGAGGTTGGGGATCATCAAGAGCAGCCCCTGGGACGCCGTGAAGGTCGTCGTCAGGGCCCCGGCTTGGAGGGAGCCGTGGACGGTGCCGGCGGCCCCCGCCTCGGACTGCATCTCGGCCACCTCGGGGACGGTGCCCCAGATGTTCTCGCGCCCCTGAGCAGACCAGGCGTCGGCGTGCTCGCCCATCGGGGAGGCCGGGGTGATCG
>JAFDCW010000710.1 GCA_019312705.1 Deltaproteobacteria bacterium | reverse complement strand
GCCCAGTGAGGCCGACGACGGCCATGTCACCGTCGGCCCACACGGTCTGCCCACCACCGAATGCGGTGTTCATCACGTTGCCGAGGCGAACGAGACAGCCCCCCGGCCCAGCGTCGCCGCCTCCCCCGGTGTCGGGGCGCGGCGCATCGAGGGGTGCATCCGCCGGCGCATCGGTCGCCGCATCGGTCGCCGCATCCGCCCCACTATCCATCGGTTCGCTCACCGGAATGAGGCGACAGCCCACGCCGACGTCGCAGTACTCCTCGGGGGAGCAGCTTCCGGGGATCACCCGCGAGAAACACGTGCCTTCCATACAGACGGATTCGGCGCAGCTCGCTGGGGGCTCTCGGCAGTCCACGGCCGACGCGCACTCGGCGGCCGGCGCGCACTCGACCGCCGTGGGAGTGACGGTACAGGAGTCATCGACACATATGCCCCCGGCGCAGGATTGCCGCTCCGGGCAAACCACCCCCCTGCAAGCTTGCGTCATCAGGACCGTCATGCCGAGGTCACGGTCGAGGTCGAAACGCACGCGACGTTCGGCAACGAGGGCGCCCGACGCGTTCAGGAGGCGCACCGTCAGGGCGTGCTCCGCCGCCGGGAGATCGCCGAGTTCCGCAATTAGTACCCCGGCCTCATAGGGGTCACCAAAGAGCGCCGATCGCTCATCGCGTTCGAACCGGCCTTCGAGGGAGGTTCGCGAAACGACGAAGTCGGCCCCGGGGGCGAAGTCCGTCCGCAAGCTCACCAATACCTCGTAACCGCCGTCGCAGCCGGTGCCCAGGACCGTCAGCAGCAGGACACCGAGGAGGGAAAAACGCACATGGTCAGACTACCGCAGAACGCTCACAGATGGAGCAAGTCCGGCTCAATGGGTCTAAGCTGGCGCGAAAGCCCGGCCCCCATGCTCTCCGCTCCCACCAAATCCCTCGGCCCTGAACAGCTCGCGTTCCTGCAGCACCGGGTCGCGCGCTTTGGTCTCTTCATGGCGGGCCTGAGTGTCTTCTACTGGCTCTTCCGCTTGGTCCAGGCGTTCTTCATGGAGGACCCGGTTCAGTACATCGTCGAGCCGAGCTTCGCCCTGCACGCCGTCGCGTGGCTCTCCTTGCTCGGCATCTGGGCAGCGAACCGAAGCGGCGAACGGTCCCACATCTTCATCAGCGCTTCCGAGGGCATCGGTCTCGAGGCGGCGTGTATCGCCTACGTCGTCATGGGCACCTACCTTCCGCTCATCGCCCGGCCCGAGCTCATCGTGCTCTCAGCGCTCACGGCCATCATCGTCGGCCGGGCCGCCTACGTGCCGGGCACATCCCGCCGCACCCTGCTGCTCTGCGGCGGCATCGGCATTCCGTATGTGTTGATGACGTATCGGGCCTACTCGAATATCGACGCTGAACTCTTCGCGCTCCGGTGGCCCGGCGTCGATATCGGCGAACTGGCCGTCGGCGTGACGTCGAGCGCCGCGGCCTGGTGGGTGCTCAATAGCGCCCTCGCCACGGGCATCACCCACGTCATCTACGGCCTCCGGCGGGAGGTCCGAGACGTGAAGAAGCTCGGCCAGTACACCCTCGAAGAAAAGCTCGGAGAGGGCGGCATGGGGGTCGTCTACAAAGCCCATCACGGCATGCTGCGACGGCCGACGGCGATCAAGCTCTTGAAGTCGGACGCGAGCAACGAAACGGCACTCGAACGCTTCGCCCGGGAAGTGCGCCTCACGGCGCGCCTCACCCACACCAACACCGTGACCATCTACGACTACGGCCGGACTCCAGACGGCCTCTTCTACTATGCGATGGAGCTGCTAGACGGCGCGAACCTCGACGAGGTCGTTGCGGTTGGCGGGCCCCAGCCCCCGGCCCGAGTGGTCAAAGTGCTCACCGAGGTCGCCTCAGCGCTGACCGAGGCTCACGGCGTCGGGCTCATCCACCGGGACATCAAACCCGCGAACGTCATCCTCGCATTTCAGGGCGGCGTCCCCGATGTCGCCAAGGTCGTCGATTTCGGGCTGGTGAAGGAAATCGCCCGCGACGAGGGTGAGGACCTCACTCACGAAAACGCGATCACCGGGACCCCGCACTATATGGCTCCGGAAGCGATCAGCACGCCGGACAAGGTCGACGGCCGGAGCGACATCTACGCCCTCGGCGCGGTCGGGTATTTTCTGCTGACCGGCACCCACGTATTCTCCGGTGAGACGCTCATCGAAGTGTGCGGACATCACCTGCACACCGAGCCCGAAGCCCCGTCCGAGCGCCTCGGTGCCCCGATCCCCTCGGACCTCGACGCGCTGCTCCTGGACTGCCTCGCGAAAGACCCCGGGCTGCGCCCCGAGAGCGCCAGTGGCCTCGTCACGCGGCTCGAGGGGCTCTCGTCGGCGGGCACCTGGAGCCACGAAGACGCGTCCTCATGGTGGCAGAGCTTCGGCCCGGCCTTGGATAGCCGCCGGGGCGCTCCGGTGGCAGTTGGGTCTGCTCAAACCGTCGATGTCGGTCCCCGCCCGACGCCCGAGTCCGTCTAAAGCGCGCTGCTGAGGGTGCGCATGGCGAGACGCCCCGGCGCTACTCGGCGGTGAGCGTGTAGCCGACTTGCCGCAGGCGAGCGCCTTCGTTTTCGAGGTCGGCGCGGGTGAGCGGGGTCTCGTCGAGCCACCCTCGGGGGAAGACGAGGCTCAGGTTCTTCTTGCGAGCCTTGAAGCGGACCATGGGTACGGCGCGCCGGGAGCGCGCCCGATTGAGCAGAACGGAGAGACGCAAGATGAGACTGAGACGGATGATGCGATGCCCCCGGTCGACCGGAAGGCTCGCGAAGCGCGTTGGGCGTAGGCGACCGCGCTGACTGGAGACGAGGGCCGCGAGGACCTGCTGATCGCGGCGCGAGAATCCAGGCATGTCCGAGTTGGCGACGATGTAGCCGCCGTGTTTGTGGTAGCCGCTGTAGCTGATGGCCTTGCCCACCTCGTGCAGACGGGCAGCCCATGCGACGAGCCGGGCAGCGTCGGGACCGTAGGGAACCCACCCGTCCGCGACTTGCTGGAGCAGCTGCTGGGCGGTGACCGCGACGAAGCGCGCCTGGTCCTGGTCGACGTGGTAGCGCTCGCTGTAGGCGCGAATGGTCGGGTCGCGGACGGCTTCGTGGCGAATGCGCCCGAGCAGGTCGTAGACGAGGCCCTCCCGGAGAGCGCCGCCG
>JAFDCW010000087.1 GCA_019312705.1 Deltaproteobacteria bacterium | reverse complement strand
CCCCGTTGAGCTCCCGCAGAAGGCGCCGGTGTTGTACATGACCGTGTCGCCGGTGCAGGTCATCGTGTCGGTGATGCACATGCCGCTCGCGTTGCACGTCTGGCCCGAGGGGCAGGGGCGGCTCGCGCTGCACTCGGGGTCGGTGATGCACACGCCGCTCGCGTTGCACGTCTGACCCACCGGGCAGGCCGGGTCGCACCCGGGCACCGTCCCGCTGTCCATGAGCATGATCCCCGAGTCGGGAGGAGTCGTGGCGTCTGCGCTGACGCCCGAGTCGACCGGAGCCGTGCCGCTATCCCTCGGCAAGCCGCCTCCGCGGCGACCCCCGGGGCACCCGGTGACGAGGCCGAAGGCCAAGATGGTCAGGATGGGGAAGACGCTGAGGGAAAGTGCACGACAAGCCACAGACAAGACCTCCAGATCGGGGCGCCGCCGGCCGGCCCCCGGACAGTCAGGAATGAACTACGGCCCGTCCCGAGTCAAGCGGATCCCAATTGAGGGCGGCCGCCCCCCAAGGAGGAGACGGCCGCGGTCGTTCTTGCAGACGTTTGTCCAGATTTAGCCGGCGATCGTGCAGAGCGCGAAGGCTTGGGGGCCCCCGCAGGCGGTCCCGACGCCGGCTCCACAGCTCTGGAAGGTGGACACCTCGGTCCCGCAGTTGGCCGGGATGCAGGTGGCGGCGTTGTCGGTGGTGCAGCCCATGTCCTCGGCGCAGCAGAAGATCTGGCCGAACTCGTCGTCGCAGCCGTTCATGGTCGCGCAGCTCGTCGTGGCCTCGTTGAGGCAGTCTTCGCAGTCCATGGCGTTGGGGTCGGCGGCGAGGCAGGCCTCGAGCATGGCCTGGCTGGTGGCGCTCATCGCGCAGGTCTGAGTGGCGGCGGCGCAAGTCGGCATATCGGGGGCCGGGAAAGTCTGGGGCGGGCAGGTGCCGCCGCCGCCGTCCGTCGGGGGCGTGCTGGTGTCGCCGCCGGAGCCCGAATCCATCAGCACGATGCCGCTGTCCCCCGTGCCCGAATCCATCAGCACGATGCCGCCGTCCGTGGTGCCGCGACCGTCATCTCCACAACCCGCAACAACAATCGCCAAGGCGCCCGCAAGACCGAGCAAAGTAACCAACTTCATCGTGCAATCCTCCAAGTATTCATTCGATGGACCGGGCCCGAGCCCGGTGTCCCCCACGGCGTGCCCGTCGCAGCGGCCGTGTCAGCGCGCCGGTCCTTAGCACAGTTCAGCGAGAGTGACCGGGGGACCCGTCGCCGCGGCCAGTCGGTCCATCAAATACACACAAACGCTCGCGGCCTCCGGCGGCCGGGGGTCAGCGCTCTTCTTCGACGCCGTCAATGCCCTCGAGGGCCAGGCGCACGGCCTTGGCGGCTTCTTCGATGTCGGCTTCGCCGCCGCCGAGGTAGAGGCGGCCGAAGGCCCCGAAGGTCAGGACCTCCATCAGGCGGATGTCGGCGGCCTTCTCGGCTTCGTTGGCGGCGAGGGCCGCGTACGCTGCGGGGTAGGTCTCGAGCACGTAAAGCGTCTCGCCTTCGCGGATCATGTCGCCGTGGCGCATGCGGTTCAGGATCATCTCTTGGTGACCGTCGATGCCGGTGATGATCTCGCTCGATATGATCTTTGGCTTGAGGCGATCGGTCTCGGCGCAGCCGAGCTTTTCGAGGATGAACCGTCCCGCCTCGCGGACCTCGCCCTGGTCCTCGTGGTGCACCTCGAGGAGCCCGAAGGCGCGCTCGACGATCTGCATGCCGGGCAGCACCCGAGTATGCTTGAGGGCGGCGTCGGTGATGCGATTGATCGCGATGCCTGGGGCTATCTCGACGAAGAGGGAGCACATGCCTTCGAGGGGCTGAAAGCCCGGCGCCACCGTCTGGAGGAACCCCGTCAGCTGCGGCTGGAGGGTGTCGAGGACCGTATAAGTACGAAGCTGCATGGGTCTGAAGCCGCGGAACCTATCACACAATCAGACCCGCATGCGGATGCCGTGGTCGGGGTCCTTCGTTCCGATCTCGAGGGCGAAGGCGTCGCTATGAAGCGTGCGCGTCGGGCGACCCGGCGCGGAGAGCTTCACCGTGCCCTCGGCGAGCTTCGAGTTGAGGCAATGGGTCATTGAACCGTCGGGGTTTTCGTAGTGCAGCCCCGCCATCGCCGCCGGGGTCGTCGCCACGTCGAGGTCCAGGCGATGGAGCCCGTGCCGAAGGGTCGTGCGATAGCGCGTCGTGGTGACGGTCACGTTGCGACTCGTGAGGGCCCGGGCGCCGTTGAAGCTATGCATTTCGCCGTCGAGGCAGAGGGCGCCGACGGTGAGCCAGGGCAGGAGAACGCCGCCGACCCGGACGCGCCCGGTCATGACCTCGAGCCAGGTCTTGGCGAGATCTTGGGCGGAGGATCCTCGGCCATCCGCCCCCCGGAAGGCGTTGCAATGCACCCAGGCGTAGCGCTCGCTGTGGCCTTCGCCCCAGTTGTGCCCCTGCATTCCCTGCCACCCGTCGATGGTCCAGAGGTCCCCGTCCACGGTGAACTCACCGTCTACCCGGGCGCTCGGAACCGGGGTCAGGGCCTTCTGCTTAGGAAAAGGGCCGGTGTACATGGAGGCCAAGGGGTAAGGTCGAAACTCGGGGGCTAGGCTTTCGAGGCCGAGGGACCAGGTGATTTCGTGGCCCGAGCTCGCGGCCCGGCCCTCGGCGGTCTCAGCCGTGAGCCGACAAGGTCCGATGCGGTAGTCGAAGGGCGCATGCTCGAAGTGGGCGTCGGTGAGCGGGAAGACGGATTTCGCAGCGGCTAACGGGCCCTGGTCTCGGGTGAAGGCGACGGCCCAGACTTCCGCGACGCCGGCGTTGTCCGGGGCCGTGGGGCGGAGCAGGGTGTGCTTGACCCAGATGGCCCGTTGCCCGTCCGGGGCGACGGCCTTCAGAAAGTGACTCTCGACGTGGCCCCGGGCTCTGGCGGCGGGGTCCGGCGGGAGGCGAATCGCGTTGCTGGTGGCCATGGCCTTCGGGTCTGCCCGTTTGCGGCGGCGTTGACAAGGGTCCCCGGCCGTGGCTGATGCGCAGAATGTTGAAAGACGGAAAGAAGGCTCCCGCATTCACGCTCCCCTCCGCCGCGAAGGGGGGCAGCGGCAAGACGTCACTGAAAGACTTCGCCGGGCAGACCGTGGTGCTCTTCTTCTACCCGAAGGACATGACCTCGGGGTGCACGACGGAGGCCATCGATTTCACGGCGGCGTCGCGCAAGCTGAAGAACCGCGACGCCGTGGTTCTGGGGGTCAGCAAGGACTCCCTCGAACGCCACGACAAGTTCATCGCCAAGAACAACCTCAACTTCGCCCTGCTCAGCGATGAGGACGGCAAGGTCATCGAGAACTACGGGGCTTGGGGCGAGAAGAACAACTACGGCAAGAAGTACATGGGCATCATCCGGACCACGGTGATCATCGACCCCGCCGGCAAGGTGGCGAAGGTCTTTCCGAAGGTCCGGGTCAAAGGCCACGTCGACGCGGTCCTCGCCGCCATCGACGAGCTGCGCAAAGACGCCTGAGCTTCGGTGAGCTTGCGCACGGGGCGCAATTCCGCCGGTGGGCGCGTTGACTGAGGCCCGGCCGGCCCGTACCGTGCCCCACGGGTAGTGGCATGTATGCCGGGCTTACTAGGGAGTAGTGGGAATGTTGCGCATGGCTTTCTTCGGACGAGTATTTGGGGCGCTTTGCTCTATGGGTATGTTGGCGGGCATGGTGATGACCTCGGCGTCTTGCGGCGACGATGGCCGCACGGGGGCGACGTGTGAGCCGGCCTGCGCTGCGGGCCTGCTCTGCTGCGGCGGCGCCACGGGCAACTTCTGCCGGGCGACCGCGAGCGACGTCACCAACTGCGGTGGCTGCGGGATCACCTGCACCACGGGCCAGACGTGCTCCCTCGGCGGCTGCGTCGCCAGTTCCGACAGCAGCGTGCCCCCGGGTGACTCCACCCCTGGCATGTGCACCCCGACGTGCAGTTCGGCCCAGCGCTGCTGTGGCACGAGCTGCACCAACCGCTCGGTCCCCGCCGGCAGTGACGGCCGGACCAACCCCTCGTTCATGAACTGCAACGGCTGCGGCCTCGCCTGTGACCCGGACCGCGCTAGCGCGTGTTCGAGCCCCGGCGGCGGCGCCCCGCGCTGCATGTGCGGTGACTTCGAGTGCATCGTCGGCGAAAGCTGCGTCAGCGACGCCGGCACCTTCCGCTGCGTGAATACCCAGACCGACCGGAACAACTGCGGCTCGGTGGGCACGGTCTGCCCCGGCGAAGAGATCTGCGTCGCCGGCGTCTGCTCCTGCGGCAGCACGGGGGCGGCCTGTGGCGGCGACACCTCTTGCTGTGGCGGGGCATGCATCGACACTCAGAGCGACGCCGACAACTGCGGCGCTTGCGGCACGGTGTGCGGCGACTCGGGTCCGACGTGCAACGCCGGTGCGTGCCGCTGCGGGACCGCGGCCGCTTGCGGAGAGCCCTCCGCGACCTCCCTCGGTCAGAGCTGCTGCGACAACACCTGCCGGGCCAACTCCGATACGGCTTGCGGTTGCGGCGCGGAGGCCGATTGCACCGCGGACGGAGACTCCTGCGTCTTCATCGAAGGCGGCGGCATCCTCCCCATCGGAGAGACGGGCCTGTGTTGCGGAATGCCGAGCCCGCTGCCTGGGGTCATCCCGCCCATCTGCTTGGGTGGCGGGCTGCCGAGTCTCGACGGCGGGCTGCCGTTCCCCTGAGCCCGAGCGCCGGTCGCGCTCTCTAGAGCGCGGCTAGCCCGTGTCAGAAGATCGCTCGAAAGAGCACGACGAGGATGAAGAGCAGGACCACGATCCCGGCGCCGCCGAGGATGCCGAGGCCCTGGTAGAGCGTCGGCTTGTCGTAGGCGTCGATCGCCGCTGAGCTGATCTTTGCCCGGTGGCGACGGCGGACGAGTTCCTCGTCAGCCGCGGAGGCTCGGCGCGCGGCCCCGGGGTCGGCCATCGCGGCGACACCGCTGGTGAGGGCGCCGCGGCCGAGGAGGGCCAGGGCCCGGCGGGCGTTCTGGTGGTCCTCTCCCTCGTCCGCGATGCGTTTGCCGGCATTGCGCTCGGCGTTTGCACCGAGCTCTTTGTGGTCGTGTTCGAGCTGGGCGATGCGCGCCAGTCGCGCCGCGATGTTTTGCCGGACGTCGGTGAGCTTGCCCACCAGTTCCGCGACTGGCTGTTCGGCGGCGGCGGCTTCCTGGACGCACCGGTCTTGGGTCGCCTCGAGGAGGGCGAGCTTTTCCGGCGTCGTATCGCCGGCGCTCTTGGCGTTGCGAAGCTCGATTTGGGCCCTTTGCAGCTGCCCCTGGGCCCGGCCCAGGTTCACTTCGCGCACCTCGAGGCGCGTATTGAGTTTGGTCTCGAGGTCTTCGTGGGGAGGGAGTTCCCGGCGAACCTCGGCGAGCTCCGAGACGATGGCGCGCCGCTCGTCTTCGGCGCGACCGGCTTCCTGATGGTCGACGGCCCGGCTCTGGTCGATGAGGTCGGCCGCTTTCCGGGCCGAGGCGACGTCCGACGAGATCGCCTCGAGGGCACCGTCGAGGCTGTCGGCCTTCTGGACGAGGGAGATGCCGAGGTCGCCGAGAGCTTGCTCGACATCTCCTTCGGCCCGCTTCAGGTGATCGGCCGCGGCGGCGGCGGCGATGACCAGCTCCTTACGTCGCGTGAAGACCAAGATGGCGTAGGGGATGGCCCCCAGGAAGCCGGAGGTAGGGCCATATTCTGCGACCGCCGCCACCTCGATGGTCGGGAGGGGGTGGTCGACGTCTGGTGGCAGCACGTCGAAGTTCGCCGGGACGGTCTCCCGGGCGGGGCTCGGCAGATCGAGGGGCAAATCGGCCTCGACGACCGCCGACGGAGGGGCCTGTCGCGGCGGGGGCCGCACGCTCTGGAGCTCGAGGGCGGGAAAGTCCCCCGCCTCATTCATGTCGAAGGGATCCGCGCCGTCTTCGCCGTCCAAGCCCGCCATGCGCCGCCGAGGATACCAAGTCCCCCTGAGGACCGCATGGCTCGTTTTGGGTGCAAGGGCCCTATCAGGCCCGATCAGGCCCAAATGACGAGGAATCCGACGTCGTCTTTGCCGATGCGTATTGCGGCGACGGTGGCGGGGCCGGTTGCAGTTTCGAGGCGGGCGGTGTCGGCCGTGGCCACCCTCGCGACTCTGCGGTGGTGGGAGAATACCAGGCGGCGAGCGTTCGCTTCATGGGTCGCTCGGACGACCGGCCGGTCCCGGTGGTCCTCGGGGAGGGTGCCGTCGAGGGCCCAGAGCAGAGGCCGCCCGTCCCGGTCCGCGATCAGCGCCTCGACGGTCGGGCTTCTTGTTGCCGAAAAGCGAAGCTTTATCGAGATGTTGACGTGGGAACCGAGGAGCGCCGCGAGGCTTACGGCGGACGGGAGCAGGAAACGTACGCGTCGCATCTCCGGGCCGTCGGTGATCATCAGGAAGTCTTCCCCGACGAACGTCACCACCCCGTCGAGGCGGGTCTCCATGGAGAGGCCGCCGTTGGGCAGCGGTACCGAACGCGTCTGCCCAGCGGTCGCACCCTCGACGGTGAAGCACACCGCGGCCTCGTCCCGGCATGAACGGGCAAGCAGGCCTCGGTCGAGGCTGATTTGCGGGCGCTCCGGGTAGAGCAGGGCAAATGGCGGATTCCAGTGCACGGTGCCTATCTATGCAACCACCGTGCCGCTCGAACATTGCAAATCGCCCAGGAAAAGCCGCTCATCGCGAAACAATAGATGGAGCATGGCGCGATCAGTGTTCCCCACGGCGCATCGAGAGGGCCATGCCGTGTCCTGACATGGGGCTAGCTGCCACGTGCCGTGACATCGCTGTCAGGGGGGTGTCGCCCGCAAAGTCACGTCTCGCATATCGCGAGCGTGGGATTCTGCGTTGATGGCTTCACCGCATGCAGAGAGGATAGCGAATGCTGGGCTCGGCGGCAGCAGAAGGAGCGCGGCCGATCCATGGATCTTGGGGTTTGACGCGCCCATTTGCGCGGTGTAGTTGCCCAAGCTCGCAGGAACGCGTGTGCAGCCACCGGAGCCCATCGATCCGAACTTCCGCATCGAGCTGCCCATCTTCGAGGGTCCGCTCGACCTACTGCTGCATCTGACGCGGAAGCACGAACTCGACGTCCTCGACCTGCCCATCGCCTTCGTGACCGAGAAGTACCTCGAGTACATCGGCCTCATGGAGAAGTTGGATCTCGACGTCGCCAGCGAATACCTGGTGATGGCGGCGACTCTCGCGCACATCAAGAGCAAGATGCTCCTGCCGACGCCGCCGATCGATCAGGACGACGAAGACCTCGATGAGCTCGACCCCCGCAGGGAGCTGATCCGGCGCCTGCTCGAGTATCAGAAGTACAAAGAGGTCTCCGAGGAGCTCGGTAGCCGAGGTCTCGCCGGGCGAGACGTATTTCCCCGGGGGATCCCCGCGCCCCAGGCCGAAGGCATCGCCCCTCTCGCAGACGTGGGCCTCTTCAAGCTGCTCGACGCTTTCCAGAAGGTCCTCAAGCGGGCCCAGAAGGACCTCTCCTTCGAGATCACCGCCGAGCGCATCACGATTCAGGAGCGCATGACGCAGATCGTCGAGCGCCTTCGGGGCAGCAAGCGCTGCGGCTTCGAGGCCCTCTTCGAAGACGTCATCACCACCTACGACATCGTGGTGACCTTCCTGGCCGTGCTCGAAATGGCCAAGATGAGGATGATGCGGGTCCATCAGGACGACCCGAACGCACCGCTCTATATCGAACTTCGGGTGCTCGACGCGGGAGCTTCGGAGGACGCGGAGGTCGCCGAAGATGCCGAAGATGCCGAAGATGCCGAAGATGCGCGCACAGAGGTTGAGTCATGAGCGAGAGCACCGAAGAAGCGGCCGAAGAGTCTGTGCCTGACGAGGCCGCGGGCGCCGGGAGCGAACATCCGGGGCCGAGCAAGGCCGAGCCCGAGCCCATTTCCGAGGAGCAGCTGCGCTCCATCGTCGAGAGCCTCGTCTTCGTTGCCGATGCGCCGGTCTCAGCGAACCGCCTCGCACGCTACGCCCGGGTCAAGGCGGCGCAGGTCAAGGAGGCCCTCGCGGCTCTCCAGAAGGTATACGAGGGCCGGGGGATCGAGCTCGTCGAGGTCGGTCCCGGATGGCAGTTCCGTTCGAGCACGGCCAACGCCCCCTGGGTCCGGCGCTTCGTCGCCCAAAAGCCCGTGCGGCTGACTCGGGCCCAACTCGAAACGATGAGCATCATCGGCTACCGGCAGCCGGTGACCCGTCCCGAGATCGACGACATCCGCGGCGTCGATTGCGGCTCCTCCCTGAAGGTCCTCCTCGAGCGGGGGCTCATCAAGATCCTCGGCCGCAAAGAAGAGCCCGGGCGGCCCCTCATTTACGGCACGACGCCGTTCTTCTTGGAGTTTTTTGGTCTCCGGGCCCTCGCCGACCTGCCGACGCTCCGGGAGTTCAGCGACCTCTCGGACGAGAGCCGATCCTTCTTCGAGCGCAAGATCGGCGACCAGTTCGACCCGGACGAGCTGAAGCGCATGCAGGACGCCCAAGAGGCCGCCGAAGCCGCCGAGGCTGCCATCGCCCTCGGCGAGACCGGGGACCAGAGCGCCGCTGCGGCTGACGACGGGGTGGAAGACGCCGCGGACGACGACGACGTGGAAGACGACGTGGACGACGACGTGGACGACGACGTGGAAGACGACGTGGACGACGACGTGGAAGACGACGTGGACGACGACGACGACGACGACGAGGACGAGGACGAGTGATGGCTCAGACGTTTCAGGAACTCATCCTCACGCTCGAGCGCTTCTGGGCTGACCACGGCTGCCTGGTCGTGCAGCCCTATGGCTCCGAGGTCGGCGCCGGCACGTTCAACCCCAATACCTTCCTCCGGGCTATCGGCCCGGAGCCGTGGAACGTTGCCTACGTTGAGCCCTCGCGGCGCCCGACCGACGGGCGTTATGGGGATAATCCGAACCGCCTCCAGCAGTTCCATCAGTACCAGGTCATCCTGAAGCCCTCGCCCCTCGAGATTCAGGAGCTCTACCTCGACTCACTCCGGGCCATCGGAACCGATCCGACCCGTCACGACATCCGCTTCGTCGAGGACGACTGGGAGTCGCCGACCCTCGGCGCCTGGGGCCTCGGCTGGCAGGTCTGGCTCGATGGCCTCGAGATCAGCCAGTTCACGTACTTTCAGCAGTGCGGCGGCATCGACTGCAAACCCATCAGCGGCGAGCTGACCTACGGCCTCGAGCGTATCGCGATGTATCTGCAGAACGTCGATACGGTCTACGACCTGGAGTACGCCGCGGGGGTCAAGTACGCCGAGGTGGCCAAGCGCCGCGAGTGGGAGTGGAGCACCTACAACTTCGAGCGCGCAGACGTCGAAAAACACTTTCGATGGTTCGACGAGTACGAGGCCGAGTGCAAGCGCCTCCTGGGCCTCCGAGACAAGCGCGGCAAGAAGGGCGCCTTGGTCTTCGAGAACGACGACCCCCTCGCGCGCCTGGTCCTTCCAGCGTACGACTGCGTTATCAAGTGCAGCCACTACTTCAACGTGCTCGACGCCCGCGGCGCGATCAGCGTAACCGAGCGCCAGCGCTTCATCGG
>JAFDCW010000709.1 GCA_019312705.1 Deltaproteobacteria bacterium | reverse complement strand
GCTCGACTCCGACCGAGAGCCGGACCAGCCCCTGGGAGATCCCGAGCTTCTTCTTGTAGTCCGCGTCGTACCCGGCGTGGGTCATCGAGGCCGGATGCTCCGCCAACGATTCCGTGCCGCCCAGGCTGACCGCCAGATGCACCAGCTGGAGGGCATTCAGGAATTCGAAGGCCGACTTCTCTCCCCCGCGAACCTCGAAGGAGACGAGGGAGCCCGGGGATTCACACTGCCGCCGGTATACCTGGTACATCGGATGGCCCGCTTCGATGTGGCCGAGGTAGTTGACCTTCGCCACTTTCGGGTGGTCGGCGAGGAAGTCCGCCACGTAGCGCGCGTTCTTCATCTGCGCCGTCATGCGCATCTTGAGCGTCTCGAGGCTGCGCATGAGCAGCCACCCGGTCCAGGGCCCGGCCATGGTCCCGAGGAAGGTCCGCATGGCGGTGATTTTCGCCATGCACTCCTTGCCGCCCACGGCCACGCCGGCGATCACGTCGCTGTGGCCCCCGATGAACTTCGTCGCGGAATAGAGAACCACGTCCGCCCCGTGTTGGAGGGGATGCTGCCAGAGGGGGCCGAGAAAAGTATTGTCGACCATCACGACGGGGCGGTGGTCGTCGGTCGCGAAGCTGTGAACGAAGCGGGACACGGATTCGATGTCCACCAGAGCGTTGGTCGGGTTGGCTGGGGTTTCGATGAGCCCGGCCGCCACGCGACGCCCCGCGACTGCTTCGCGAAGCTCGTCTTCGACACCGGCGATATCTACCCCGCTGGGGATGGCGATGGCCGCCACGCCGAACTCATTCAATACGTGCTGAATGAAGTGATGGGTGCCGCCGTAGACCGGCTCGGTGTAGAGCAGCACGTCGCCGGGGCGGGCGAAGGTCAAGAGGCTCGTGGTGATCGCCGCCATGCCACTATCGAAGACCGCGGCGGCGTCGCCGCCGTCCCAGAGTGTCATGCGGTCTTCGAGGACCTCGAGGTCGGGATTGTTCAGGCGACTGTAGATCAGCCCGAGGTGTTCGCCGGGGGCGCGCTCCCGGAGGCCATACGCCACTTCGAAGAACGCCTTGCCATCCTCTGCGGTTCGGAAGGCAAAGGTCGAGGTCTGGAAGATCGGCGGCTTCAGCGCTCCCTCGGACAGATGCGGGTCGTAGCCATAGCGCATCATCATGGACTCGGGACGAAGGGGCTTGCCGTTGATGCTCTTGCGTCGGTGATCAGATGTCATGCTGGGCCTCGATGTATGCGCGCCGGGGGCGGCCCGCCACCTGGCGATCTGCCCACCAGTCGGACAATACTCGGATATGGCGACGAACCACCCACCGCTCCGGTTTTTTGGGGAGGCCCTCGGCCTCTCCCCGTGGCGCGAGCGCTACCGCCAAGCGATGGTCGCCATCAGAGGCCAACAAGACGTGCCGCCGAGCCGCTTCGACCTGTCGAGCCTCCGGCTCCTGCGCCCCCGCGTCGCGATGCCCCTCTGGCGCGGCCGACCCTTCATCGAAAGGAAAGTGATCCTCACCAACCTCTTCAACCACCGGCAGACCCCGGTCGAAAACGGTTGGTCGGTGAAGCAGACCCAGGTCGAGGACTTTCGCGGCCGAGGCCTGACCTACGACAGCCACAACGGCACGGACCTTTCGATCCCGGTCGGAACCCGCGTGCTGACCACGGCACCGGGCGAGGTCGTCTCGATCGTCTCCGAGTTCAACCGGGGAGGACTGAAGATCTTCATCGACCACGGCGACGGCCTCATGACCTGCTCGGCGCACCTGGCCCGGGCCCTGGTGACAGAGGGCCAGGTCCTCGGTAGGGGCGAGGCCATCGCACTCTCCGGGTACAGCGGCCTCGACGGCTTCGTGACCTTCCCCTTCGGGGTGCCGCACATCCATCTCAATACGTGGCTCGACGGAGTGCCGGTAGACCCCTTCCCCCGTGGTGCCGATGAATCGCTCTGGCGCGGCGGAGCCCTGCCAACGCCGGTCGGTCGACAAGACCAAGCAGACCAAGAAGCCAATGAAGACGACGAAGGCGGCCCAACCCAGTTTTCACCTTCGACCTACTCCGAAACGCGCGTCGATGACGCGATTGCCGCCTGCAGGACGGAGTCGACCCGCGCTCGCCTCGCAGCCATCGAGCCCCTGAGCGCCCGGGCCGCTCGCACCATCATCGAGATGAACTACTATCCGACCCGCTTCACGTCGCGGGTGCGGGTCTACGAGGGTGAGCACCGCCGCGAGCCGCGCCTCGATCTGCCCTTTTCGCGGCGCGACTTCGACGGGGTCGTCTTTGTCGACGAACTGGGGCGATGAGGACGGCATCCAACCTCGCATGCGCATCGAGGGAAGGTCCGCCCACCGGATACCGTAGACTCCTTCCCCGACCCCAACTTGGAGAGCGCCGTTCATGACCGCGGCTTATTTTTTGTGGTCGACGGCGCGATGGACGGCAAGGACTTCGCCAACGCCCTCATCCAATTCGTGGGCGAAACGCTCGATTCGAGCTTCTATCAAACATGGAACTCGACCGGAAACGCCAAGCTCTATCGGGAGGGTGACCAAGCAATCGTCGCGGTGATCAGCCTGGCCCGGGACGATGACGACTACGGCCCCCAGGACAACCCGACGATCGCGTGGGCGAAGAAGGGCGACCATTTCGTCGTCGTCGCATCCAAGGACTTCCGGGATACGAAGGCCGCCGAACTCGCCGGCATCAAGTGGCCCGAGAGCGACGACTTCAGCACGGTCACCGTGCAGTGGGGCGAGTAGGCCAGGCCCACTCGATCTCGTCATCGAAGGTGTCTACGGTCACCAGTACCGTACTGAGATACCCAGATGGTGACGGTGCAAGGCGAGTCGTTCCGGCTGGCCACACCCTTCAGTACCCCATGCCGCTCATCGCGTCGTCGTTCGCCTCGAGCGACAGCGACCGCGCGGCGGGGGCGCTCATGGGCCGCCTGGCGCGTTGGCCCTGGCCGCGGATCGAACGCTGGCGCTCCATCATCCGCCGACGCTCACCGGGAGCCTGGACCGCCGCGGCACCCTGGATGGTATCGGCGGCGAAGTCGAACTCCCGAGCGGCTTCCTCGGCGCGGCCCTCATTGAGGGCGACGACGGCGCGGAGCTGAGCCTGGGCGGCCTCGTGGTTGGCGACGAGGCCAGCGACCCGCGGCACGCTGCTCCGGGCGGCGGCGCCGCGGTTCCGGACGACCTCGTAGCCGAGGTCCACGCGCTGGACCTGGCGCTCGCCGGTCGGCCCATCGAAGCTCAAACGAGCCGTGCCAACCGGGTGGCGGCCGAGGCTTTCGGTGTCGATCTCGGCGCGCAAGAGCACCTCGCGGCGCTGCCCCGCGTGAAGGGCGCCGATGTTGACGCGAACCCGGCCGTTCTCGACGGTGCCGCCCGTCGACTCGACCCCGAGGATGCGCACGCCGTGGGCGGGCAAGATCTCGATGATCGTATTGGTGGCGATCGTCCGACCGAGGAGCTCGAGCTCTTGTTCGAGGATCATCGCCATCTGGGCCGGGTGTTCGAGGTGGTACATGCGGCCAGCGCTGCGCACGGCGAGGGCCGCGAGGATCCGCTCGTCGTAGTCGAGGCCAACGCCGATGGCGGAGATCTGGGCGCCCCACTCCGTGCCCTGGGCGGCGAGGGCCCCGAGACTCTGGGGGTCCGAGGGCCCGATGTTGGCACGCCCGTCGGAGATGATCACCAGGCGGCGGATGGGATGGGTCGCCGGGGCCTGGGCGAGGCGGTCCTCGCCGACTCGGATGCCGTCGTACATGTTGGTGCCGCCGAGGGCCCGGATGTTGTTGACCTGTTGAACGAGCATGCCGCGGTTCGCCGCGGTGACCGTCGTCAAAGGCGAGATCTCGGTCACGCCGTTGCTGAACGCATAGATCGAGACGATGTCCCCGGTACGCAAGCTCTCGACGAGGCTCGCCGCAGCCATGCGCGCATTCTGGATCTTCTGCCCCTCCATCGAGCCCGACGTATCGACGACCAACGACAGCGCCATGGGCTGGCGGCGGCCGACGGCGACGTTCTGGGGCGCGTCGACCCATACACCGATGTAGGTCTCTCCGTCGGCGCCGATCACGATCCGCGTCTGGGCTGCAGATCCGCCGATCCAAGCGCCCCCGGCGCCCGCTACATGGGCCCCGGAGCCATCCTCGACGACGACCCGCATCTGGGACCGATCGACGCTCTGGGCCGCTGCGGAGCCGCCACACCCCACCACCAGGGCCACGGACGCGAGGACGAAAAAGGTGAACAAGGCGCGCATGAGCTTCTCCCGTTGGTGCATGGGGAGAGCTAGACGCGCCTCATGTGAGAATGATCTAACGCGCCCCGGGACGCGCTGAGATCAATGAAGATAAAGCGCGCTGCGGCCCGGAATCGTCAGCGAAATGGCCGCCCGCTCGACGGTTGGCGTCGCGCCCCCGGCGAGGGCGTCCGCGAAGGAGCGCCCCTCGGCGGCAACGTCGGCCGGGACGGGGATGGACTCGGAGCGGGGCGCGGCGCCGCGATTCAAGACGACGAGGACCAAATCTTCGCCCTCCCCCCGGGCCACGACCCAGAGGTCATCGTCGGCGTGGAGCGTGCGGTAGGCGCCACGCCTGAGGCCGACCAGGTCGGCCCGGGCGCGGCCGAGGCGACGCACGCGGTCGAGTTGGTTCTGCTCGCGACCGTTGAGGCTGCCGTCGAAGCGCATGACGTGACGGTTGTCGGGGTCGGCGCCGCCGAACTCGCCATACTCGTCCCCGTATTAGAGCAATGGCGCGCCGGGGATCGCCATCAGCCACGCGAGGGCGACGTACATGCGGTCGTAGGGCTCGTCCCAGTCCGGCGCCGGCGGCAGGTCGTCCCACTTGTTGTTTGCCTGGCCCGGGTGAGCCTGGAGCGTGAGGAAGCGTTGGGTGTCGTGGGAGCCTATGTACGGCGTCATCACCGACCCGCGGGGGTACTGCTCCATCGACGCCTGGGTCCAGAAGTCCACGTGGGCCATGCCGCGCCCGGGCGTATCGCCGAGAAACTGGAGTGCCGCCGCGTAGTAGAGGACAAAATCGAACTGGCCGTCGAGGCCATCGGGGGTGATGTACCGCGAGATGATGTCGTAGTTGCCCGGGTTGCCGCCTTCGGTCGGCCCCGACGACGAGTCCCAACCCTGGGCGGTCTCGCCCATCAGGAAGTACTCCGTCCCGGCCGTCTCGAAGCGCTCGCGCACGCGCATGCCGAGGTTGAAGATGGCGCCGTCGACGACGTGTTTCACCGCGTCGACGCGGAAGCCGTCGAGGTCGAAGCGCTCGAGCCAATAGAGCGAGTCTTCGATGACCTGCTCGGAGGCATCCGTGACCTGCCAGTTCAGGTCGGGCATGTAGTCCCGGAAGAGGCAGTCGAGGCGCCGCTCGGTCCAATCGCAGCCGCCGGTCCCGCAGATGCACCCGGTATTGAACCAGGTCGGGTGGTCTCGGTAGTACGGATGGTCCTCGTGCACGTGGTTGACCACTAGGTCCATCAGGATGCGAATGCCGTGCTCGTGGGCGACGGCGACGAGTTCGTCGAGGGCCTCCTCGCCGCCGAGGCGCGGGTCGACCGCGCGGGCATCGACG
>JAFDCW010000708.1 GCA_019312705.1 Deltaproteobacteria bacterium | reverse complement strand
GCGTCGGACAGGGACTCGAGCCTGTCGGGGCTCCGGGATGCGGAGGTGGACTCGGTGTTCGATATCGAGCGGGGGCCCCTCGTCCGTGTCCAGCTCATCAAACTGGCGGAGGAGGACTACAGCCTGCTCCTGACGGCGCACCACATCATCTGCGACGGCTGGGCGATCGACGTGCTGGTGCGTGACCTGGGGTTGATCTACTCGGCCCTGCGCCTGGAGCGGGAGCCGGAACTGGGCCCGGCGGACCGGTTCAGCGACTACTCCCGCTACATGGAAGCCTATGCCGGCAGTCCCGAAGGACAGGCGGTCGAACAACACTGGTTGGAACGGTTCTCAGGTGCGCTCCCCGTTCTTGAGTTGCCCGCCGACCGCCCGCGTCCACCCGCTCGGACCTACAGGGGAGGGCGGCATGACCGCCCGCTGGACCCGGAGCTTGTGGCACACCTCAAGGCTGTCGGGGCGAAACAGGGCTGCACGCTCGTGACCGTCCTGCTGGCGGCGTTCAAAGTCTGCATTCACCGTCTGTCGGGACAGAGTGACCTGATCATCGGTCTGCCCGCCGCCGGTCAGTCGGCCACGGGGAAAGACTTCCTCGTCGGCCACTGCGTGAACCTGCTGCCGCTGAGAACGCACCTGGATGGTGACCCGCTGTTTGGTGACTACCTCAAGCAGGTCCGCTCGGTCCTGCTCGACGCCTATGAGCATCAGCAGTTCACGTTTGGCCGGCTGGTCCAGCAGTTGGCGCTTTCCCGGGACCCCGGCCGCATCCCGTTGTTGCCGGTTGCTTTCAATATCGATCAGGGAATTTCCGTGGAGGATTACGAGTTCGCGGGAATGCCGACTGAGTTCATCTCCAACCCGCGGCACTTCGAGAACTTCGAGATCTTCCTCAACGTGGCTCCCGAGGGCGGTCGCTTTGTTCTGCAATGCTACCACAACGCCGACCTGTTTGACGCGGCGACGATTGGCCGGTGGATGAGCTTCTTCGTCACCCTCCTCGAAGGGATCGTGTCGGATCCGCAGGGTGCGGTTGGGGATCTGCCGTTTCTTGAGGAAGCGGAGCGGGAGCGGGTGGTGAAGACGTGGAACGCGACGCAGAGGGCGTACCCGCGGGAGGCGACGGTGCACGGTCTGTTTGAGGAGCAGGTGCGCGCGACACCCGCTGCGCCGGCGGTTGAGCGGGTTGGTGGGGAGTCCGTGACCTACGCGGAGCTGAACGCACGGGCGGCTGCGTTGGGCGGCCGGCTGGTGGAGCTGGGCGTGGGCGTGGGTGAGCCGGTGGGGCTCTGCGTGGGCCGGTCGGTCGAGATGCTGGTGGGGGCCCTGGGGATACTGAAAGCGGGCGGGGCCTACGTACCGCTCGATCCGGGTTACCCGGTCGACCGCCTGGCGTTCATGATCGAGGATACCGGCCTGAAGGTCCTGGTGACCGAAGAGGGGCTGCAGGCGCGCCTGCCGGTGTTCGCGGGAGAGGTGGTCTGCGTGGCGGAGGGGCGCTCCGCTTCAGAGGGGCCGCCGCCGGCGAACGCGGTCGACTGCGGCGCCGAAGACCTTGCCTATATCATGTACACCTCGGGTTCGACGGGCAGGCCGAAGGGGGCGGCGATTCCGCACCGGGCGGTGGTGCGCCTGGTGAAGAACACCGACTACGTGCAGCTTGGCACAGAGACGGTGATGCTGGGTTTTGCGCCCATCTCTTTTGACGCCTCGACGCTGGAGCTGTGGGGTCCGTTGCTCAACGGGGGACGGGTGGTGCTGTACCCGGCGGCCACGCCGGCCATTGAGGAGCTGGGCCAAACGATTCGCGACAGCGGGGTGAACACGCTGTGGTTGACCGCCGAGCTGTTCCGGCTGGTGGTGGACGAGAGGCTGGAAGACCTGCGCGGGGTGCGCCAGCTGCTGGCCGGCGGGGACGTGCTGCCCGTCGAGCAGGTCAAACGCGTGCTGGCGGAGCTCCCGGACTGCCGGCTGGTCAACGGCTACGGTCCCACGGAGAATACGACCTTTACCTGCTGCTACGATATTGCCGCCGGCGGCCGGGTGGAACCGAGCGTACCGATCGGCCGTCCGGTTGCCAACACGACGGTGTACATCGTCGACGAGCAGATGCATCCGGTACCGGTTGGCGTGACCGGCCGGCTGTACACGGGTGGCGACGGGTTGGCGCGGGAGTACTGGCGCCGGCCGGAGTTGACGGCGGAGCGTTTTGTCCCGGACCCGTTCACGGATGCCGGCGGCGGGCGGTTGTATGACACCGGCGACCTCGCGCGCTGGCTGCCGGACGGTACGATCGAGTTTCTCGGGCGCGCCGACCGGCAGGTCAAGATCCGCGGCTTCCGCGTTGAGCCGGGCGAGGTCGAGAGTGCCCTGCTGGGCTGCGAGGGTGTGAAGCAGGCAGGGGTGACACTGGCGGGGGGTCCCGCGGACGCGCGTCGTCTTGCGGCCGTGTACGTGCCGCTTCAGGGGCGTTCTGTTACGGCCACCGATTTACGAAAGCAGTTGAGAGAACGCCTTCCCGACTATATGATTCCCAATGCTCTGGTTGAGGTCGGGGAACTCCCGCTGACACCCAGCGGCAAGATAGACCGGGTGAGACTGTCGCTCCTGCTGACGGGACGCGGGTCGGGCGCTGCCGGCCGGCCCCTCCCGCAAACGGCCGCGGAGAGAGAAGTGGCCGCGATCTGGGGGGAGCTCCTCGGGCAGGAGACGGTCCACACTGACGACAAGTTTATGGACCTGGGAGGGCATTCGCTGCTGGCCATTAAGGCGGCTGCCCGGATCCGGGAGCGGATGGGCGTGCAGGTGGCGCCTAACGCCCTGTTGTTCAACACGCTTGAGCAGGTTGCATCGATGTGCGGCTCCCCCGGGGCGGCAGGCCGATCGGTTTGCGGGCCTCGTGAGATGAGTGGTGGCGTCGTCCACCGGCTTCGGCAATACATACGCTTGAAAGGTCCAAAGCATGAGTCGAATGGTTAGTCTTGTCTGTCTGCTTGCGCTGCTCGTTGGACTCTCCTCGCCGGGGCAGATGCAGAAGGAATCGTCGCCGGCAGGACTGAAGGACGGCGACTGCATCGTCTTCTTCGGTGACTCCATCACGGAGCACGGGCAACGGCCGGGGGGGTACGTCACCTTTGTCGAGCAGGCCCTGGTCCAGCGCTTGCCGGACCTGTCGATTCGTGTGATCGGAGCGGGCAAGGGCTGGG
>JAFDCW010000707.1 GCA_019312705.1 Deltaproteobacteria bacterium | reverse complement strand
GCGCGACGTGATCACGCTCCGGGGGGCGACCCTGCCGCTCTGTCGGGTCGACAGCCTCTTCGAGCTGCGCCCCGAGGCACAGTCCCCGGACAAGAGCTTCGTCGTGGTGACGGCCCTCGGTACCCGGCGCCTCGGGCTCATCGTCGACGAACTGCACGGTCAGCGGGACATCGTGATCAAGCCCTTGGGCCGAAGCCTCCGGGGAGTGCGCGGCTTCGCCGGGGCGACGGACCTCGGAGACCAGAGCGTGGCCCTCGTCATCGACGCATCCTCGCTCCTCGAAGAGGTGCTCAAGCGCGGTGACACCGGTCACATCTTGGAGGCCTCGACATGAGTGACGCCATCGTACGGCAGAAGACGATCATGCCGGCGCCGGTGTCGGGCCCGTCGTCGGCGCCGGAGCCCGAGGTATTCGAGTACCTGGGCTTCATGCTCGCGGACGAGCAATACGCGCTGCCCCTCACCTCCATCCGCGAGATTCTGAAGCCCCCCCCCGTTACCCACGTTCCCCGCGCCCCCGAGGACATCCTCGGGGTGGTCTCGGTCCGCGGTCGGGTGACAACGGTCGTGGATCTCCGGCGCCGATTGCGCATGCCCGAAAGCGAGATGACGAAGCTCTCCCGGGTACTGCTCGTCGACGACGGGCGAGAGATCGTGGGGGTTTTGGTCGACGCGGTCCTCGCCGTGGTTCGGCTGGGTCCTGAGGAGCTCGAACTCGCCGCGAATGTCGGCGGAGATACGGTCGACTACGTGCGCGGCATCGGTCGTCCAGGGGCCCGAGGGGCCGGGCGGTCGGCGAGGTCCGATGGGCGGTGGACGCTCAAGGACGACATTTTGATCCTCCTGGATCCCCGAGCCCTCTTGAGGAGGTAAGTGGTGGTGACGACCGAAGAGCGTACCAACCGCAGTAAGAACCTCGTCGGATTCGTCGTCGGGGACGTGCGTTACGCCGTAGACATCCTCCGGGTCAGAGAGATCCTCAACCCCCTGCCGGTCGTGGACATTCCCCACGCGCCCCCCGCGATCATCGGCGTCGCCGACCACCGCGGCGAGGTCGTTCCGGTGCTCGATCTGCGGGCGCGCTTTGGCCTCGGCGCCGCGAGCGCCACCAGGCAGACGAAGTGGGTGATCGTGAGAGCCGGTGGACGTGGGGTCGCGCTAGTCGTCGATGCCGTGACGGACGTCTTCGGCGCCGGACCCGACGATCATCGAGAGGTCCCCCAGCTCGGGGTCGGGGACGAAGCGCGCGGCATCGCGGCCGTCTACAAACACACTGGCGGGCTGGTCTTCGTCGTCGACATCGACCGCGTCGCATCACCCGCCGAAGTCCTCGACGTGAGCGGTCTCCACCAGGTGGTGGAGGGCGTCCCGGAGGGGACATGACCTCCGAACAGGTACGATCCGCCCTCCAGGACCCCGACGTGGAGGTTCGCCGGAGCGCCGTGGTGGGGCTCGAGACGAGCGCCCTGGCCGAGGCGCCGGAGCTCGTCCTCATCGCCCTCGGCGACGTCGAGTGGCGGGTGCGCAAAGAGGCGGCGCGGGTCGCCGCGCGCCTCGCCCAGCGCCATCCGCTGATGGCTGACCTGATCGCCGCGGTCAGCCAGGGTGACAACATCGGACTGCGCAGCGCCGCCATCGAGGTGCTCGGGATCCTCGGCCCGCCGGTCGGCGAGCAGCTGGTATCAGCTCTCGACACGGTCCCCGAGTCGAGCAGGAAGTTCCTGGTCACAGCTCTCGGAGAGGTCGGCGGGGATGCGGTCTTGCCCGCCCTCGGTACTGCGTCTCGTTCCGACGACGTCAACCTCGTATCCGCTGCGATCGACGCCCTCGTTCGAATCGGCGGGGACGCGGCCGCGATCTTGCTGCGGGAGCGCCTCGCCTCCGGTGACTCGTTCATTCACCTCGCTGCCCTCGATGGGTTGGACCGAATTGGGGCACCGATCCCCTACGGAGAGCTCGTGCCCCTGCTGCATGACCGGTTGCTCAGGACGGTGGCGATTCGGGCCCTCGGCCGGACCGGGGACGTCGCCGCGCTTCCGGCACTCCGGGAGGCTCTCGAGGATCGTTCGCCTCACGTGGTGAGCGATGCGGCGCGGTCGATCTTTCAGGTATGCGCCGACGTCCCCGGCGCCGTCGAGGCCCTCGCGGGGCTGATGGGCCAGCTCCCCGAGGAGGGTCAGCAGGTCATCGAGCGCCTCGTCCGCGAGGGAGACCTCGCCACCCGCCGCGGAGCCGCGATCGTGGTCCTTCTGGCGCGCGTTTCCGCCGGCCTTCCGTCCGTTCTCGAACTCGTCGCCAACGAGGAACTGCCAGACGCCCTCGGCCTCGCCTTCCAGGCCTGGGGACGAGATGCGGTGCGGCCGCTCCTCGAGGTTCACCGGAGTGTGGTGGGCCGGGGCCGGGCTCTGGCCCTCGAACTCGCGGCCGAGCTCGCCCGGGGGTCTGAGTCCGACCTCGGGGACGATCTGCGAACTGCTTTGCGAGGCGGCCTCGAAGACTCCGAACTCGAAGTTCGTGCGTGCGCGGCCCGGGGCCTCGGCGCTTTCGCCACGGACGAAGACGCCGACCGCCTGGTCGCCGTCGCCTTCGGCTCTCCGTCGCTCGCTCGCAGCGCATCCGCGTCGCTCCGCGCTCTGCACCAACGTTCCCCGGCTGCGGTCGAGGAGGCCCTCTCCGGGTTCGAACTCGACCGCCAGGGCGGTGCGGCCCTGACCGAACTCGTCGGCGAATTGCTGGGCGCCACGGGGCTCACGCGCCTCGCGGCAGCGCTCTCCGCCGACGATCCGCCCACCCGTCGTGCGGCCATCCAAGCTTTCTCGCGCATCGGAGGCTCGAGTGCGGGACAGTCGATCGTCCTGGCTCTGGCCGACGAGGACGTCGACGTTCAGGTCGCCGCCGCCGATGCCCTCGGCACGCTCCGCGACGAGGACGGGCGTCCCGTCGGCGTGGATCAGCTGCTCCTCGCCCTCGAGTCGACCGAGCCCGCTGTCCAGGCCGCGGCGGCGAGGGCCCTCGCGGCGGCGTCCGAAGGCCGCGCGATCGAGCCGCTCCGGGACCTCCTCCGGGAGGGCCCGCCCGGCGCGGCCCTGGCTGCGATGGAGAGCCTGCGTGCCCTCGCGGATCCGACCCTCGGGGACCTGCTCATGGAGGCCCTCGGCAATGATGACGAGGAGCTGGTCAAGCAGGTCCTCTCCGCGATCTTCGAC
>JAFDCW010000706.1:3216-3722 GCA_019312705.1 Deltaproteobacteria bacterium | reverse complement strand
GGTTCCAACGACACTCCCTCTCGACAGACAGGACGAGCGCGGGGCCCCGCGACTGACGGGATCGGCACTGAAACATCGCAAGAGGAGATCGCCCTCCGTCCGGGCGTCCTCCTGTCAGTCTGGGACCGCGCCGCGCGTCCCTATGAGTGAGGCAAATGTCCAAAGTCATCGCCCTTCCGCCCAGCAATGCGCGCCTCCGTGCGGCCCTGCGAGACGCACGAGCCATGGTCGCGTCCATGGCCAGCGGTCTGCGAGAGCAGACCATCCAAGTGGCCCTTGCTGGGCCTCTGAGACACGTGGTCGCGATCCAGTCGCGTCCCGAGCCGGTCGAGGTCAGCCGCGAGGCGCTGTTGGGCATCGAGGACTACGCGGTGGGCTCGCTTGTGCGGCTCGTCGAAGCGATGGAGTCTACGCTCGAGGCGTTGCCGCGCCTGGGGGACGAACCGGAAGATGACACCGACTGGAGCGACGCGGTGAGCGCGCCCGATGCGGACGGGCCCTTCGAC
>JAFDCW010000706.1:0-3208 GCA_019312705.1 Deltaproteobacteria bacterium | reverse complement strand
CGTCGAGGGGTGGCTCGACGACAGCGACTTGGTGGGCACAGGCCCACTCCCGGTGAAGGTGGCGAGCGTCGAGTCGCTCGGGTTGGAGGCGAGCGTCGCCCGTCGGCAAGTGAGCATGGTGGGCATCGCGTGCTCGGCCGACGGACGACAGGGCAGGGTTCGGGTGGTGGCGCACGAGAACCGCAACCCCGACATCGAGCAGTACCTGGCGCCGATGCGCGGCTGCTACGAGTGGCTCGAGCTCACACCCGCCACCGCCGAAGAGGCGAACCGATGACGCTGCCCCGACGGTGGTTCGCCATCGGCGACCCTCAGACGACCCTCGAGAAGGTGCAGGCGGTGCTCGGGCATCATCGGCTTCTCGGTGGTGACGGGCAGCTGCTCCCGGACGTCGGGCTGGTCTCCATGGGAGATCACTTCGACTTCGGTGGGACGGCGGACATCGACCGAGCAGAACGGCGCGCCGCTGGGCTGCAGGGGTGTCGCGTGCTCCAGTGGCTCACGGGGCATCCGCAGGAGCAGGTTCGGGTTCTGGTGGGCAACCACGACCTCGTCCGCGTGCAGGAGTTCGCCCGCATCGACGACGGGACCTTCGCCGGCGCCCAAGATGCCGCCGCGGCGCTCTCCCGGCTCCGGGGCGACGAGCGCACCGAGGCCGAGGCCGCCTTTCGCGCCGTCTTCCCATCGATCCCGACGGCCGGGCTCGCCAGCAGGGACTTCAGCACGTTCATCGAGGCGCAGCGTGTCCTCGTGCAACGGCTCCTCGTCGAAGACCGCCTCGACTGCGCGGTATCGGCCCACCTGAATGGCAAGCCATGCCTCTTGACCCACACCGGCGTCACCCTCCGTGAGCTGAGCGGTCTCGGCCTGGCCGAAGAACGCTCGCCCGAGGTTCTCGCGCGCAGGATCAACGCCTGGTTCCGGGACCGCGTTGCGAAGGTCGCCGACGCTTGGTCGCACGGCGTGCAGGTCGCCCTCGATCTCGAGCCGATTCATGTACCGGGCCAGGCACCGCTGGAGGCCGGTGGCTGGTTCGCTGCCCGCCCGGCCAACCCGGACAGGCCGGGCATCGGAGACCGGGCTTGGGAATGGGCGCAAGACCGCCCTCGCCGCTTCGACCCGCGAACGCTTCCCGGTGAGCTGCTTCAGGTGGTCGGGCACACGCGGCATACGAGGCTCGTGAAGGAGCTCGCCCCGTGGGCGAATAGCGATCCTGCGGGCGCATCCCCGCACACGCTCTCGTCCCTGACGGTCGACGGTGGCGCGGTGAGCTACGAGCGAGGTGTCGCGCCTATGAATCCGGGCGCGGCGGTCATGGTGTTCACGGATATCGGACTGCACGAGGCACCGGTGGAGGAAGCCGTGCTGCTCGAGTTGGATGGGGTGGGGGAGAGGTATGCTGAGACAACGCTGGCGCGGCAGCGTCCTACACCGCCATGAGCGCCTTCTCACTCCCCCCATCCTGTCAGACCTATCCCTCCGATCGCGTCATCTCTCCCGCAGCTCGCCGCTCGCCGGTCACGGACACGCGGTGCACGTGCCAGTGCTGCTCGCTCGCAACCAGGAGTGCCCCCATGCGACAAGCCCCAACCCTCAACCGCCGCCCTCGGCCCGGTCCCCGCCTCCGCCTGCTAAAGGGCGGCAAAGGCCGCGCCGAACGCCGAGGCGGCATCTCCCCGCGTGCGCCCGGCTCAGACAGCGCTCCCGTGGACAGCACGCTCGGTATCGCTCACGACCGCGTCTTCCTCGTGGCGTGGATTCAGACCACCCCCTACCGCGCTCGCGACCGCCCCGAGGGCTCGCTGGTGATCGAATACGACAAAGAAGGCGTGGCCCAGCATGCCGTCTTCCACCCCTTCGAAGGCCCCCGCACCCCCAGCACCCTGGTGGAGGTACACGAGATCTGCATGTCGCCCACCGGCATCGAGATCGTTGATGCCGATGGTGAACAACTGCTCTTCGAGTTCTTCCTCGACGCCGACGAGCCCGTCCGCGATGAGGATCGCGAGGTTGTCCCCTACGCACCACCTGCGTCTTCGGCCAGTATCCCCGACGACGACCCCTGGTGGCTCCGCGACGAGCCCTGATCTCCACGCCCCCCGCGTGACGTCCCCGATCCCTATTCGTCACCAACGCCGCCCAAGTTCCTGTAGGTTCCTCCTCTGCCACCGATGCCCATTCGCCTCCACACATCTGCCCATCCGGCCCCGCTCTTCGACGCCCTCGCGTCCGACTTGACGGCCGCGCCACTCAGCCGACCGACCGCCCCCGAGGTCATCGTCGTGCCCAACGCGGCGACCGGCCGATGGCTCGCTTTGGCCCTCGCCCGGAGGTGGGGAGCTGCCGCAAACCTCGCCCTCATCTACCCGGCCGGCTTCCTCGAGACCCTCTGCGAGGCCGTGCCCCAGGGCGCCGCCGTTCCTCTTGACGCCGCGTTCGCCAGCCCCACGACCCTCGCCTGGCGCATCGCTGAAGTGCTCCCCACCTTGCTCGAGGGTCCGGCCTTCAGCGCCGTGAAGCGCTACCTCGAGGACGACGACGACCGGGTGCTTCTCTTGCAGCTTGCCGAGGCGCTCGCCGGCGTCGTGGACCGCCTGACGGCCCATCGCCCGCAGCTCCTTCGCGACTGGGACGACCCGCCTCATGACGCCGGCGCTCAGGCGATGGTCGCCGCTCTCTACCGCGCCACCAAGAACACCACCGCGCCGGGGCATCTCGCCGCGCGAGTCGGCGGGTTCATCTCTGCGGCGGGGGCCTCCCCCCTACGCGAAGAGCTCGCGGCGGCGCTCCCCGAGCGCATCAACGTGTTCTTGCCGTTCCCCTTGCCGCCGCTTCATCTCGACGCCTACGCCGCCCTTGGCCAGCTGGTCCCCGTCGACTTCTACGTCCTCGGCTCCCCGCCGTCGTCGAGCGCCGGTCCCGAGGCGGCGTCACACCCGCTCCGGGAGTCCCTCGGCGGACGCACCGCGGCCTTCCTAGAGGCCCTCACCGCCATCCCCGGCGCCAACGTCCACCGGCTCTCAACGCCCCCCGCGCAACAGCAGAGTCTTCTGCGCTCTCTCCAGACGGACCTCGCGGCTGGCACATCAACGGCGGCCCCCACCGTCCTCCCCGCCGATGCCGGCAAACTCTTGGACGGAAGCCTTCAGGTGCACAGCTGCCACAGCCCTGCCCGCGAAGTGGAGACGCTCCACGACCAACTCCTTCT
>JAFDCW010000705.1 GCA_019312705.1 Deltaproteobacteria bacterium | reverse complement strand
CCCGGGGCTACGGCCTCGACTTCTTCCCGATGGTCTTCGAGGTCCTGAGCTACGACCAGATGAACGAGGTGGCGAGCTACGGGGGCTTCCCGACGCGCTACCCGCACTGGCGCTTCGGCATGGAATACGAGCGCATGTCGAAGAGCGCCGAGTATGGCCTGTCGAAGATCTACGAGATGGTCATCAATACCAACCCGTCGGTCGCCTACCTGCTCGAGGGCAACAGCCTCGTCGAGCAGAAGCTCGTCATGGCCCACGTCTACGCCCACGTCGACTTCTTCAAGAACAACTTCACCTTCGCGACCACCAACCAGGGCTTCGACCGCCGCACCGGGCAGCCTATCCGCAAGTGGATCGACACCATGGCGAACCACGGGGCGGTGGTGCGACGGTGGGCCAAGCGCATCGGCATCGAAAAGGTCGAGAGGTTCATCGACTACTGCCTGAGCCTCGAGAACCTCATCGACCCCAACGTGCCCTACCTGCCCGAGCCGTCGATCACGGAGGGCAAAGAGCCGGCCGGCGGCGCTGGGTCTGAAGCCGAAGACGAGCTGCCCGAAGAGCTGGGATTGCTCCGCGTCGACAAGGACTACATGGCGTCCTTCATCAACCCGGAGGAGTTCATCGCAGCCCAGCGAAAGAAACTCGCCGAGGCTCAAGAAGAGGAGCGCCGCTTCCCCGAAGAACCGCGACGGGACGTGCTCAGCTTCCTCATCGAACACGCACCCCTCGAGCGCTGGGAGCGGGACATCCTGACCGTCATCCGGCGAGAGGCGTACTACTTCTACCCGCAGATGCAGACCAAGATCATGAACGAGGGCTGGGCCTCGTACTGGCACAGCCAGATGATGACGCAGAAGATCTGCGACTCATCCGAGATCATCGAATACGCCGACCGGAACGCCAGCGTCATGGCTACCGACGGTAAGAACATCAACCCTTATAAGCTGGGGGTCGAGCTCTACCGCCACATCGAGGAGCGCTGGGACAAGGGGCGCTTCGGTAAAGAGTGGGACGACTGCGACGAGCTCGAAGCGCGTCAGAGCTGGGACCGCCGCACTGGCAAGGGCCGCGAAAAGATCTTCGAGGTCCGGCGTTTCTACAACGACGTCACCTTCATCGACGCGTTCCTCACCCCGGAATTCGTCATGGACCACAAGCTCTACGCGTTCGGCTACAACAACCGAGAGGGTCGCTGGGAGATCGAGACGCGGCAGTTCGAAGAGGTCAAGCAGGGCCTGCTCTTCTCCCTGACGAACGCCGGCCAACCCTTCATCTACGTAGCCGACGCCAACCACGAAAACCGCGGTGAGCTGCTTCTCGAGCACGACCACCAGGGCATCGACCTCCGGATCGACTACGCCCGGGAGGTGCTCGAAGCACTGCACCGCGTTTGGCGAAGGCCGATCGAGCTGCACACCGAGGTCGAAAAGAAGACGGTGCGCATGCGCTACGACGGCTCGGAGCACGCTCAGCACACTCTATAGCGCGTCGGCGCGCCTAGGCGCGCGAGGCCCTCAGAGCTGGAGGCCGGCGCAGTTCTCGAAGAGGAAGTTGGCCGGCATGGTCGCGTCCGTCGGGGCGTGCAGCTCCGCCGTGCGTGTCCGGTCCGCGGCGAGGGGCAGCCCGTCGCATTCGAGGGAGCCGAGGACCGCCGGACCATTCGCGCTATTCTCGAAAGAGATGTCGTAGAGGCGGCAGGGGGTCGTACACGCCGTCGGGGGCTCGTCGGCGCAGCCCGGTGCCAGGGCCGAACCACTCGCGGCGCCCTCGAAGCGGTTGCCCAGCTCGGTGACCTCGATGTTTGCGCGGGAAGCGGGGCCGCCGGAGACACTGACGACGGCGTTCTCGATCTTGAACGCGTAGTCATCGAGGGGGTCCCCGGAGGGGTGCGCAAAGCTCAGGTTGAATAGGTACTGGCCGGAGGTCTCGGTCACCGAACAGCTGATGGAGTTTCCATTCACCCCGTCCAGCGTGTCGATCTGACGGGTCGGCACCCCAGTGCACCCGGTGCATTCCATTTGGTAGTTGAGGAACAAGAACGCCGGGCCAGCCTCTTCTCCACACGCGGTGACGAGGGGCAGGGTGGCGACGACGAGCAAGCTGAGTAGTAAGCTACGCATGCGATATCCTCCGAGGTGTGGCGGAGCGTACCACCGGGCCCCTAGGCAGGAAACTATGACGCAAGCGGTCGCCGAGCGCTTGCGGGCGTCAGGCCTACCGGGAAGCTTCGAGGGCTCCGGCGAGGTCCTCGCGTAGGTCTTCGAGGGCCTCGAGGCCGACCGAGATACGAATGAGGCCGTCGACGATACCTAGCTTTTCCCTGCTTTCCACGGGCACGGAGCCGTGGGTCATGATGGCCGGGTGTTCGATCAGGGACTCGACCCCGCCGAGGCTCTCGGCGCAGACGAAGATGCGCACGGCCCCGAGGAGCTTCCGCGCCGCGGGCAGGCCTCCGGCGATGACGAAGCTGATCATGCCCCCGGGGGTCTTCATCTGCTCCTGAGCCAGGGCGTGCTGGGCATGCGAGGGCAGGCCCGGGTAGTAGACCTTTTCTACTTCGGGGCGCGCTTCGAGCCAGGCGGCGAGGTCGGCGGCGCTCTGGGCGTGGCGCTCCATGCGCACCGGGAGCGTCTTGAGGCCGCGCAGGACCATGAAGCAGTCGAAGGGGGCCGGGATGGCCCCGATGGCGTTTTGAAGGAATCGCAGTCGCTCGGCGATGGCGTCGTCGCTGGTGCAGATGACCCCGCCGACGACGTCGCTGTGGCCGTTGAGGTATTTGGTCATGCTGTGCACGACCACGTCGGCGCCGAGCTCGAGGGGCCGTTGGTTGATCGGCGTCGCGAAGGTATTGTCCACAACCGTGGTGATCCCGCGCTCCTTCGCGATCGCCGCGGCCTTCTTGATGTCGATGAGCTTGAGCATCGGGTTCGTCGGGGTCTCGACGAAGAGCATCTTCGTTTCGGGGCGGAAGGCGTCGGCGAGGCCGCCTAGGTCCGTGAGGTCGACCCAGCTGGTCTCGATGCCGAGGGGCTTCATGATCTTGTCGAGGATGCGGAAGGTGCCTCCATAGACGTCGTCACAGGCGACGATGTGATCGCCGGGGCTGAGCGTATGAAAGAGAGTCGTCGCGGCGGCGCAGCCGGAGCTGAAGGCGATGCCGTGCGTCGCGGCCTCGAGGGCGGCGAGGCAGGCCTCCATGGTGCGCCG
>JAFDCW010000086.1 GCA_019312705.1 Deltaproteobacteria bacterium | reverse complement strand
CGTGGGACTGCGCTATCACTTCAGGGAGCTCTCGACGGTCACCGACGAAGCGATCCAGGCCGCCGTCAACGAAGCGGTCGAAGAGGGCTGGCACTTCGACGGCATGCACTTCGCGATGACCCCAGCCTCGAAGCGCCCGGCGATGGCGTTCCTCGCGTTTACGCGGGAAGAGGCCGGCGTCGAGGACGACGGCTGACCGCCCCTCGGGCACTAGGCTGGCGGACTTGCCCCCGCCGGGGGGCTCTGATCGGACTCTGATCGGACCCTGGTTGCGACGTCGCCAGCATCTTTCTGCTATCTCCCTGTCCTCCCCCGGAGTCTTCGCTGGAAGCTCAATTCTGCGAAATAGGGCCAACGGCCATGGCGCGTTCAATGCGAGGGTGCCGTGAGGCGGGGCGGCGGAAGCCCGATTGGGCACAGCATCGGCGCACGGGACGACGAATCAGGCCTGACGCCGGAGCAAAGTTGCGCTACAGCCCTGCCTTCGTAGGATTATTCGTCGCCAAAATTGGGCGGGCCGAGACCTCCGAAAAACAATTGTAGGAGAACTGGTAAAATGGCTGAAGGTACGATCAAGCGTCTCACGGACAAGGGCTTCGGATTCATCGACACGGGTCGCGGCGAGGACATGTTCTTTCACATGTCCAACATCGAAGGAGCTCGTTTCGAAGACCTTCGCGAAGGCCAGCGCGTTTCGTTCGAGGCCGGCGAGGGTCCCAAGGGTCCCCGCGCCGAGAACGTCCGCCCCCTCTAAGGGCTGACCCGCGCTTCCGGCGCAAGAGAAAGCCTCGAGCCGCGGAAACGCAGGTTTGGCCAGGTCGGCAACGTGCTGACCTGGCCTTCGAGCTTTAAGGCATCCAAGGTGATCGGGGTGATCGCGACTAGGTCGGCACAAGAGGAGATCGACTTCAGATCTCGGCGCCGCTCGTCGTCTGCCGACAGGCAGGCACGGGCTCCTCGTTCACGATCTCGGAGCGGCAGACGTAAGTAGTCCCGAGGTCGCAACCGCGGACCCGGTAAACCCGCTCGCCGTCCTCTTCCATGACGAGCTCGCTGCGCAGCTGACGCTCGTTGCATCCAAGGCGCCGCGCCGCTGCCGGAAGGATCTTTCCCAGCTCGGCTTCCATTGATTTCACCCGGAGAGCCCTCGGGCTCACTGGAAAACAAGACGCCGACAGCGTCAGAATGAGAGCGAACCAAACGATGCGCATCAGGCCTCCCTGGACTACCTAGCACCCTCGAGTTGGGCGAGGCGGGCTTCGAGAGCTTCGAGGCGGCTCCCGACGAAGCTTTCGACATACTTACCCATGACGTCGACCTCGATGTTGACGACATAACCCACGCCTTCGATACCCATCACCAGATTCTCCTGGCTGTGGGGGATGAGGGTGACGGTGAACCAATCCTCGCCAGCCTCGACGACCGTCAGGCTCGCCCCATCGACGGTGACGAAGCCCTTGGCCACGAGGTACCGGGTGAAACCAGGGGTCACGCGGAAGCGATAGGTGAAGGCCTCCCCGTCGGGGGTGATCTCGACCACCTCGGCGATGTCGTCGACATGCCCTTGGACGTAATGGCCGCCGAAGGGCCGGCCCTCGGCGACGGCGCGCTCGAGGTTGACGCGGTCACCCTTTCGCAAGCGCCCGAGGTTGGTGCAGCGGAGGGTCTCCGGAACGGCTTCGCAGGCAAAGGTCTCCGGCGTAAACTCGGTCACGGTCAGACACACCCCGCACACGCCGATGCTGTCTCCGACCTGAACTCCTTCGAGGACCTGGGAGCACGAAAGGTCGAGGCGTGTCGCGCCCTCGCGCGTTTCGACGGAGGCGACGATTCCAATTTCTTCGACGATGCCGGTGAACATGCCGCCGATGGTGCATCAACTCCGGGCCCGGTGCACAGGGTTCCCGGGCGAGGGGCCGCATATGAAGGGCACCGGCCCCATCGAGTGGGCGTGTTTCTCCGGGCCCTCCGAGACCGGGTCACTCGCTCATGATACTCGCGGGGCCGCCGGCCATCGTGACGGCCAGGTCGGGGACGTCGGGCTCGCCGGCCGTCATCGCCGGCGAGGCCATCACGCTCGTGGTCGCCATGCCCATGCCCATGCCGTTGCGCATGCCACCGTGACGCCGGCGAGGGCGCTCTTCTTCGTCGGGCTCGGCGATGGCCCCACCACCGCCGACGATGACGCCGACGAGGCTCTTGTCCTCGGTGCCGTCACCGAGCTGGCCGAGGCGATTGGCACCCCAACACACGGTGGACCCGTCGCCGCGCCGGGCGCAGGTCTGCCGGGTACCGGCGCTGATCTGCACCGCGCCCCCAAGGCCGCGTACCGGCACCGGGCGGTCCCGTCCCTGGGTCGTCCCGTCGCCGAGCTGGCCGAAGTGGTTCGCGCCCCAGCAAAAGACCTGGCCATCCGCCCCGAGAGCGCAGGTGTGACGGCCGCCGGCGGCGATCTGCTGGATGCCGTCGATGTCGAGAACGAGTACCGGCCGGAGGGCCCGGTCGTCCTGCTCTCCGCCCCGGGCATTGCCCATCTGGTGGGCGTCGTTGGCTCCCCAGCAGTGCACCACCCCTGCTGCGAGCAGACAGCTGTGCAAGCCTCCGGCGGAGATCGCCGAGACTTCCGCCGGGACCTCCTCGATGGCGACGGGCGCCCCCGACGAAGCGCGATTCCCGGCCCCCGCGCCGAGCTGCCCGTCCACGGCGGCGCCCCAACACGACACGCCGCCGCCCGCGGTGAGAGCACACGAGTGATCGCGCCCGGCCGTGATCGCGGTGACGTCTGAGAGACCGGCGACGGTCACGGGCCCGGTCCGGGCGTCGAGAGACCCGTCGCCGAGCTGCCCCCAGCCGTTGTCTCCGAGACAGACCACGGTGCGGTCCCGGAGGCGAGCGCAGGTGTGCTGGCGCCCGAGGGCGAGCTCCACTGGGTGGTCCAAGCCCGCCACAACCCGAGGCGTGGGGACGTCTGCTCGGCTCGTGCCGCCCAGCTGTCCAAAGCCGTCGTGCCCCCAGCAGGCGACAGAGTGATCGTCTCCGAGCACGCAGCTGTGAAAGTTCCCAACGTAGAGCGCAAGGGCGTCGTCAATCCCCGCAACCAGCGCCGGGAGACTCCGTTGCGCGTTGTAGTCGTACCCGACAGCTTCGTCGCCAATCTGACCGAACTGATTGCCCCCCCAGCAGCGCACCGCCCCGCTCGCGTCGAGGTCGCAGATGTGCACGCCACCGACGCCCACGGAGGGCGCAGGCTCCGGGAGCGGATCGCCGACGGGCGCGGGTGGCGCCTCCGGCGGGACGACTTCGGGCTCCGGGGCCGGCGCCGTTTCCTGGCGCGGCGGAGGAGCCGAGTCGTCACCGCACGCCGAGAGCAAGAATACGAGAGACGCCAACCCTCCGGCGACCAACGCCGCTCTCATCACGAAGCAGCTCGCTTGCGAAAGATCACCGACAAGTTGTTCGCCGGCATCTCGACGAATTCGATGAAGTCGAGGCCCTCGGTCGCGGCCGCCTCACGCACCTCCCGGAGGTCCCGGACTCCCCATCGCGGGTCCCGGCGCCGGAGGCTTGCGTCGAAGCGCAGATTGCTCGCCGTGGTCGGCACTTCCTCGCGCAGGAAGGGCCCGTAGAGGTAGAGCAGGCCCCCTTCCGGCAAGACCTCCCGAGCGCCCCCGAAGAGGGCCAGGGCCACGTCCCAAGGGGCAATGTGGACTACGTTGCAGCACACTATTGCCTCCGCTCGCTCGACGGGCCACGGCCGCTCGGTCACGTCGAGACGGAGGGCGGGCAGGAGATTCTCGGCGCCGAGGTGGGCCCGCCACGCGTCGATGCTTTGCACGTGGTCGGGGTCGGGGTCGCTCGACTGCCACCGGTGGGCCAATAATTGTGGAGCAAATTCCGCACCATGCTGTCCGCTTCCGCTTCCGATCTCCAAGATTAGCCCCTCGGACGGGAGAACGCGGCGGAGAACGTCGAATATTGCAGCGGCGTTGCGCTGAGTCGCTGGAAAGTCGAGGCGGCGGTCAGGAAACATGAGCAGGAAGGATACCTCGGGCGACTCACAGGTTTGGGGATAGACTGAAGGGTACGGAATGACGCCAAAAGCACCGAAATGGATCGTCGTCGGGGCGTTCATCGCTGCGGCGACGGCGGGGGTGGCTTGCCAGGAAGGGCGCCACGGAGCCATCCAGGTGAGCCAAGAAGAGTGCGCCGCCTGCCACCTCCCCGAGTACGAAGCCACGACGCTCCCCCCCCACGGCGGCCTCTTCCCGGAGACCTGTGGAGACTGCCACACGCAGCTTGCCTGGGTGCCCGCCGTGGCCATCAACCACGAATGGTTCGTCCTCCAGAACCGCCACGCCGAGCTCCCGTGCACCGACTGCCACACCGTCGGCTTCCGCCCCGGGGATACGCCGGGCGAATGCGTCGGCTGCCACCAAGGGGACTACGACGCGGCCACCATGCCGCCCCATGCGGGCTACCCGACCGACTGCGCGAGCTGCCACTCCGACGCCGGGTGGCGGCCCTCCATCTTCGATCACCCCTGGATCCTCGACGGCGCCCACCTCGTGACGCCCTGCGGCAGCTGCCACGCCGGCACCCCGCCGGTCTACGCCGGCACGCCCCGGGATTGCGTCGGGTGCCACCGGACGGACTACGACGACAGCCCCTACCCCGGCCACGACTCCTTCCCGACCACGTGCAATACGTGTCACACCACGGACGCTTGGACCCCGGCCCTCGAAGCGGCCCACCCCGAAGGGGCGTTCCCGATCGGCAGGGGGCCGCACGGAGGCTTCGAGTGCCTCGATTGCCACGACCCGAGCCTCGGCCCGAGCGCCGGCGGTGCGAACGCCGACTGCGTCGGCTGCCACACCGGGAAACATACGCGAGAGCGCATGGACGAAAAGCATCGCGAAGAGGGTGACTATCCCCGCGGCGACGCCCCCCCGAACTTCTGTCTGGACTGTCACCCCGATGGCGACAAATAGAACCCTGATGTGCGTGGCCGGTGGCAGCTGCCCGCTCTGAGCCCTACGCTTCGCCGTACTTCGTAACCATGCGGATCCCGAAGCTCTCGAGCAGCTTCGCGGGGCTGGTGCCGCCGATCTGAACGATGATCGCGTCGTTTTGGATGGTCTCGGTGCTCCCGTCCTCGGCCCGCAGGGAAACCGCAGTCTCGTCGACACGGACGACGTTGGTCGGCAGATAAGCGCGCACTCGGCCCTCGGCCATGAGCTCGGCGATGCGCCTTTTGTTGTCGCCTCGGCACCGAGCGAACTCCGTCCGCCGGTAGCTGATGCCTACCGACGCGCACCCCCCGAGGTCCGCCAGGGCGATAGCAGACTCGACCGCGCTGTTGCCGCCGCCAACGACGAGCACGTGCTGATCCTTGAACACCTCGGGTTCGAGCAATCCGTAATTGACCTTCGTCAGATTCTCTCCGGGCACTCCGAGCTTTCGCGGTGAGCCTCGACGGCCGAGTGCCAGGACCACATTCGCTGCGCGACGCTCGCCAGCGTTCGAGCGCACGATCCAGGTCCCGTCGCCGACGTCGGTCAACGCCTCCACGAGTTCACCGGTGATGACGGGCAGGTCGGTCTTGGCGCGGATGTCCTCCCAGAGCTCGACGAGGGCCTCCTTGGTCATGGTGCGCTTCTTGACGGTGCCGTACTTCGGGAACTCGAGGGCGCCGGTCATCACCACCTTGGCCCGCGGGTAGTGGAGGATGGTGCCCCCGAGCGCTTCGCGCTCGATGACCGCCACCCGAAGGCCGGCGTCCAGTGCGCCGAGGGTGGCGCTGATGCCGGCGGGGCCGGCCCCGACGACGATGACGTCGAGGACGTCGGCCGCGCCGCCGGGAGCGCGACGCTCTCCTGCGGCGATGTGAGCGGCGGCCTGGGCGCCCTGGCTCACGGCGTTGCGAATCAAGCCCATGCCTCCGAGCTCGCCGGCGATGTAGACGCCCGGCTGGTTCGTCTGAAAATGCCGGTCCACCTGGGGCAGTTCGAGACCGCGCTCCGCCGTCCCGAAGACGAGCGAGATCGCCTCGAAGCCGCAGGCGACAGCACACACACCGTGACCTACGCAGCCGAGCGGATTGATCAACCGCGCCTGCCCCTCAACCATGGCGATCACGTCGTGCTCGGGGCACGCCCGGACGCAGGCCCCGGAGCCGACACACCGGCTCGCATCGATGACCGGGTGCAGGCTGGGGGGGACGACGTCGCCCATGCCCGCCATGTCCGTGAGGGAGTCGACTGCCGCCTCTTCTCTTGCGCCTTCCAGGCTCCGCCAGGCAAAAGAGAGCAGCAACGCGATTCCGACGAGGCCAGCGACGATTACTACGGTGGTCACGGGCGGAACCTAGCGCCAAAGGCGTCCCCTGGGTATGGGGTATTGGGCGCCCGGCCCACTCAAGGTCGGTAGGTCAGCCGCAGCACACCGAAACGCTCGACATCGTTCATGCTGCCTTCTCGATCGCTCGAGAGGATCGCGTGGGACTCGCGGTAGATGACGTCGGCGGAAAGCTCCGGAATGAGCTCGTACCGGACCTGAGCCTCGAAGCCGACGATGAAGCCGTCGCTGATCGCGCCGGCCTGGGCAACCTCTTCACTCACCGAAGTGACCAAGCCGAGCTCGGGTGTGACGCCAAGGATCAGGGGTACATTTTCCCCGAGGGGAAGGAAGAACCCCACTCGCAATTGGGGACCGGACAGGCGGTACGAGGGCATCGAGATCGAGACGTCGGTGTCGAGCATGCGGAAGAACCAACCGAGCTCGGCGTTCATGCGCAGGGCGCGCGCGCCGTCGGTGAAGGCGAGGTCCGCGCTCACACCAATCGAAAGATCATGGGCGTGACTATCGACAGACATGACCGTACCGTCCGCGAGCAGCTCCTGGGCGGAGAGACCCACCGATGAGTAGTACCGCGTGCTGAGGCCCAGGCGGAACGAGCTGTTGTCCAGCGGACGAAGCCAGATGTCGAGACCCATGTGGGCGGCAGCGAACGGCGACGAGTCGAAGCGACCCTCGCCGGTCTCCACCGGGACGGCGCTCGTCCGGTGGCCGAAGCCGAAGCCCGCGGTGATATCGAAGCCCCAGTCTCGCGTCATGTTCGCGGCGGCATCGCCAGTCCCTTCCGGAGTGTCGGCCCGCGGTTCGGGTGCCTCCGTCTCTTGGGGTGACTCGTCGTCGCCGTCGACTTCCTCTTCGAGCTCCCTCGACTGGAGCTCCGGTTCGCCTTCGGCGTCTCCACCATTGCGCACGCTGGACACGACGAGTCGCACGTCCGCCAAGATGGCCGCTCGCAGCCTCGGGGTGATTGTCTGTCCGCGCATGCGGTGGGTCCGCGCTCGGAGTTCGACGCCGGTGCCGCCGTGGTAGTAGCGCAAGCGCAGCACCCTGTTTCGCCCGCGACCGCCGTAGCCCGCGACAGCGATGACGTGGGCGCCCTGGTGGACACCGACCTGCCGGATGGCGCGGCCGTTCGCGGGAGCGAGGTTCCTCCTGCGCGAGGCGGTGACGTACGAGCTCCTGCTCACGAGCCGCGTCTCCCGAGAGAGGACCCGCGGCACCGAGTGACGCAGAGACGTCGGCAGGCTGGGTGCCGATATGAAGAGCACCTTGGCGTTGGGGACGTCCGCGTGGGCACCGGTCGGGGCCCACGCGGCCACCGAGGCCACCGAGGCCGCCGCGAGGCAGAGAGCCGGGAGCAACTTCGACCTACCGCGGTTCATGTTCGAGTCTCCAGAATGGTTCCTTTTCACGGTCATTCTTGCCGAGCTCCCCAGTCGACGACCCACTCCATGACGGTGAGCGCGTCCCGGTATCCGATGCCCTGATGGCCGTTGCGGCAGTAGTCGATGAGGACCGAATCAGCGTCTCCCGCAATGACGTTGGGCACATCGTCGGAGCCGGAGCCAATCACGTCGGAGAAACTGGACAGGTCGTAGCTCCCGGAGCTCCCGTGGCAGCGCGTACAACCGTTCGACTCGATGATCGGCGCGATGTCCGTCGTATAGGCGACGGGGTCATCTCCCGTCGGCGGAGGCGTGGTGCCTGCGTCCTCCTCGGGCACGCCGGCGTCGGTGGATGCCGGCGAAGGATCGCCCGGGGGCTCTGCGTCTTCGTACATCGTGCCCCCGGAAACCCACGCCCGCCAACGGGCGAGGACGGGGCTGGAAGCATCCAGGAAGGCCCCGTGGCCGCCGGCGCCGGTGGCCTTGTCGATGAGCAGGCTCGCGGTCGAGGAACCCGCTCGGGCGACCACTTCATCGTAGTTGTCACGCCACTCCCCCTCGGACCCGGGCTCGGGCGTGACCTGCATCGGGGTACCCGCGCGCTGGTGACACGTGAGGCAGCCCTCGTCCTCGAGGTCCTGCTGGATGTCGGGGCGGAAGACGACCGCCTCGGGGTCCTCGGGGTCGTCGATCGCCATGCCGCTGTCGTCGTCGCCGAAAGGAACGGAGGTGCCTTCACCGGACACCGGGTTGGTGCCGTCGGCCGTCCATCCGCTGATGACCGCGGGATTGCAACCGGCCGTGAGCATCGCGGCTGCCGTGAGAGCGAGAGCATGGCGGGGGAAAATCATGGTGAGTCGTTGTCTGTGCAACTCACATGCCGGCACCGATCGGATTCCTTTATGGGGAAACGATTGTCATCGATCAACTCACAGCGCGTCAGGTCGCCTCGCCGACGCCGGGGCGGAACATCCGGTGAGGTCAGGCGCATCGCACGTTCCAGGGCCCGCCCCCCTCCAGCGCCGATCAGCCCGGCTTTGCACCGACCGGCGGAGCTCGCTGCCGGTGGCACGAAAGCTGCGAATGAACCGCAAAGGAATCCGAACTGAAACCCGCATTTGATCGACGTCAACAAACATGCCCCAGCCACTCACCCATCCGCCCAGAGGTACTCGATGAAGCTCGAACGACGCTTGCCGCGCGGGTCGGTGTTGGTGATCGCGACGGTCATCGCCGGAGCCGTTGGCGCCACCGCGGGAGCCCAGGGAGATCAGACCCTGGACGGCTTGGTTCGCTCCTATATGGCCGAACGCGGCGCCGAGCCCCAACTCGCCCCCGACAGTCAACTCTGTCGGCGATACGCGATCGACCTGACCGGAGTGATCCCAGGCCTCGGAGACCTCGACGCCTGTGAGGGACGCACGGCCGGGGAGATGTTCGACCACTTCACGGCCAAGGGCCCGATGGCCCATACGGCCGGGGAGCGGCCCTACGTATGGATCAACCTCCTCAAAGACGCCGACCATTTCCTGTTCTCCAACTCGAACCAGTTCTCTCAGGTCGGGCACATCCGGGACTTCCGCGACCAACTCCGTGACGTCTACGCAAACGACGCGAGCTACGCGGCGTTCAGCCGCTGGGCGCTCCAGTCGCAGATGTTCCTGAACCGTTTCCCGTCCGGCGCCGACCGAGCCAACGCGTCGTTCTTCCTCTTCCTCGGACGCGACTCCCTGGCGAGCGAGGTCCCCGTCGGCAACATGTGGAACGGCTGGGCCCTCCGCGACCGCAGCATCGGGGCCTCTCAGGCCGAGTCGAACCCCGACTATCACGTCTACGACTACGATGCCGCCCGCTGCACCTCCGGGCGCGCGCTCTGCTCGGCGACGATGTGGGGCACCGAAGGCGACACCCCCGAAGATGCCGTCGAGCTCATGGTGGGCTCGGACATCTTCCTCGAGGCCACGGTGGA
>JAFDCW010000704.1 GCA_019312705.1 Deltaproteobacteria bacterium | reverse complement strand
CCCCCACCAGGTAGGGCCCGGCGAGCATGCCCTGGCCCCCGGACCATTCGTCGGTCTCGACGACGACGGGCACCATCGGGGCGGCGATCTGCATCGCGCCGCGCGTATGGCGCTGCCAAGGGTCCCGTCCGGGCCCTCTGGCGGGGGTGCCGTCGAAGGCGGGGTGGTCGGCGAGAGTGCGCCAGTGCCACGAGGAGCTGGCGAGACCGGAGACGAACAAGGCGACGTCGGGGCGGGCGTCGGCCACGGCGCGCTCCATCGTCCAGGTGCTGGCGGTGAAGTCGTCGGTGACGATGACGAGGCTCCGGCTCGGCGGGGCGCTCGTCAGGCTTTGCCCCAGGGCGTCGAGGACCGGGGCGTCCGCGCGAACGACCTCGGGTGCCGCTTCGAGGGCGAAGAAGCTCATCGCGATGCCGAAGAGACCGACCAATGCCCACCGGGGCCGGGGCGCGAGGGCCACGCCGGCAGCGCCGACGGAGATGATCAGGAAGACCGCTGGTCCGACGTAGGCGACCATGTCGGGTATGACGGGGTCGATGGGGGTCACCATGGCGCCGGCGACAGCGAGGACCGCGGCTCCGATCAAGGCCGCGACGATGCGTCGCTGTCCCCCGTCGGCCTGGCGGGAGTATCGCGCGAGCCCGTAGAGGCCCAGGAACGGGATGACCCCTGCGGCGTACGGGAGGTAGCGGGCCACGTTCAGGAGTTGGTCTGCGAAGGAGCCGGCTCCGGCGCCGAGATTGTGGTGATAGGCCGCCCCGGTCACGTAGTCGAAGAAGCCGGCGATGGTCGTTGGGTTGCCCCACGTGGGGGCGCCGGCCGCGGCTCGGATTGGGAGATAAAGGAGAACCGAGAGCCCCGAGAGGCAGGCTCCGGTAGCGCCGATGACGACCCTCGGCCGGCGGAAGAGATCACGCCGGGCGGTCACGGCGAACGCTGCTCCGACCCCGATGGCGGCGAGGCCGTGGGGAGGGTGCAGGCTCGCGGCGAGGCCACCGGCGAAGGCGGCCGCGAGCAGGCTGCCGGTCTTGCCGCGCTCGGTGCTCGCCCAATCGAAGAGGGCCAGGCATGCGATACCGAAGAGCGCAAGCGCGAGGGTGTAGACCTCGGGGCGGTTGGCCTGGCGCAAGACAGGCGGAGCGATGAGCACGGCGAAGCCGGCGGCGAAGGGTAGGGCGGTCGATATCGACGGAGGCAGGGGACGAGGGCTGATACGTTCTGCGATGCGCCGCGCGAAGCAGCCTGCGAGGGCGGCGACGGCGATGGCCCCAGAGATGCTGACCAGGCTCACGCGGAATGCGGCTGGGCCGAGGGGGATGAGGGTCGCTGCGAAGCCGATGATCGCGTGCAGGGGCTGCCCCGGGGGATGGGAACCGCCGAGCACGAACGCGGCCGCGACGAGCTCGCCGGTGTCGAAGGCGTGGGGCCCGCTCGCGGAGAAGAATGCGAGGACCGCGAGCGCGACCAGGAGCGCCCCCAGTTGGACGCGCTGGACGACGGTCATTGTAGGTTGACGCGCTGCCGCGTGGCCTGTCCCGCCACGATGTTCACCGTGATGTTGCGTGTCACCCCGAGGTCCGGGTTGACGCATCGGATGCGGTGTGAGCCCGCGGACAGCGAGCGGTTGACGATCGGAGTCTGGCCGGCCCGCCGGCCGTCGATGCTCACGTGGCACCAGGGACGCGCATCGAAGGTGAGCGTGCCGGGGCCGCCGGTCCCCATGCCCACTTGGGCGTTGCCGCCCCCGGATCGGCGGCGGAGTTCGACCGTGAGCTCGGTCTCGCGCCCGCCCGGGAGATCGATGTCCTGGGTCTCTTCGCGATAGCCCGTGCGAGCTACGCGAATGGTCACCGGCGTGGCCTGGCGCCGGAAGACGTACGGACTCCCGGTTTCGTGCCACTCCCCGTCGATTTGTACCCGGGCGCCCCGGGGGACCGTGGTGAGGCGCAGGAGCGCTTCGTTCGGCGTCAGGGGCGTCGGCTCGAGATCGAAGGCCAGGTCCTCGACCTGCCCGGCGACGAGCGTCAAGGGCACCGTGCGGGTCACGTATCCGTCGAGGCGCAGGACGAGGGAATGCTCGACCCCGGGTTCGATCTGGGGGATCGCCGCCGGCGTCGTGTGTTCGGTGGCGGACCCGTCGAATATCACCGCGGCCCCGGCGGGCACCGTGCGAACGTTGATGACCGCGAAGTTCGCCGCCGAGGGGCGTTCGAGGATTGCGTCGACGCTCGCCACAGGCTCAGCTTCGGCGAGAGCCACGTCTCGGCTGAAGGGAGCGAACCCGTCGCTGGTGAGTTTCACCGTGTAAGTCGCGCCAACCGGAAGCTCGCGGATGGTGGCCGGCGTTCGATCGCTGAGGCGGTCGCCGTCCAGCCAGATGGCGGCCCCCGGCGGCACGCTGCTCACCTCGAGGACGCCCGGGCCGGTGCGCGCTGTGGTGGACGGTGGGCGGGTCATGATCCACGCGGCGCCGACGCCGGCGACCAGGACCACCAGCGCCAGGAGCACCCACGGTACCTTGCTCGCCTTGCGCTTGTGGGCCCCGGCGGCGACGGCCTCCGCGGCCTCGGCCTCCTCGATTTCGATCTGGGCGGCGATGACTTCGGCGAGCTGTCGGCCCTCTTGCAGCATCTTCTTCTGCTGCTCGAGCTTTTCTTCGAAGAGGGCCTGCATCCATTCGCCGAGGGAGAGCTGGCTGACGGCGAGCCGTTCGTCGCGCACGAAGCTCTCGAGGTCGCTCTGAAATTCGCGGGTCGACTGGTAGCGCTTGCTGCGCTCCCGGGCGAGGGCGCGGAGGATGATCTCTTCGAGGCGCTCGGGGAGGTTTGGGTTGAGCGACCGAGGCCTCGGGTAGTCCCCCTCCACGATGAGCCGCATCGTGTCGTATTCGCCGGACCCCTTGAAGAGCCGTCGCCCGGTGCTCAGCTCGAAGAGCATCACCCCGAGGGAGAAGACGTCGCTGCGCGCGTCGAGCTCGAGCCCCTGGGCCTGCTCGGGGCTCATGTACGGGATTTTGCCCTTGAGCTTGCCCGTCTTGGACTCGTCGACCGCGTTTCGTCCCTCTTGGGCGATGCCGAAATCCACCAGCTTCACGTCGCCGCTGAAGGTGACGAGGATGTTCTGAGGGCTGACGTCGCGGTGCACGATTGCCATCGGCGTGCCGTCGAGGCCAGTCTGCTCGTGGGCGTGGGAGAGGCCCCCGCAACATCCGAGGACGATGGCGA
>JAFDCW010000703.1 GCA_019312705.1 Deltaproteobacteria bacterium | reverse complement strand
CGCCTGATGTCTTCGTCGCCCAAGGGGTTGCCCATCTATACCGATGGGCCGGCCGCCTCCTCGTCGCCCCTCGACGAGGAGCACGGCCCCGACGCCGAGGGCTGGGTGCGCCGGTACCTGGCGGACCCCAAGCGGGCCGACGAGGCCCGCGCCATGTACGAGAACATCGGCTTCGAGGTCGAGTTCCGCACTCCGGACCCCCGAGACGTACGCGAGATGAGTGAGGACTGCGGCGAGTGCCGCGAGCAGGTCTGCATTAGCTACGTGGTGGTGCATACCAGGAGACGCCTGAAATGACCTTGCCCGTTGCCGTTCGGTGTTGGGAGTTGCGCACCGTTGGGGAGCCCCTCGTCCGCGCGGAACGCACCATCGACGAAGTGCCCCCGGGGCGCGTCGTGGTCCGTGTCGCCGGCTGCGGCGTCTGCCACACGGACCTCGGCTACGCTCTCGACGGAGTGCGCCCGCGCCACGAGCTTCCCCTCACCCTCGGTCACGAGATCGCGGGGGTGGTGGAGCACGCCGAGGGCGCCCACGCGGACCTCGTGGGCAAATCTGTGCTGGTGCCGGCCGTGATCCCCTGCGGCGACTGCGCGCTCTGCGCATCGGGCCACGGCATGATCTGTCGTGCACAGATCTTCCCCGGTTGCGACGTTCACGGCGGCTTCGCTTCGCACGTGGTGGTGCCGGCCAGCGGCCTCTGCCTCGTCGACCCCGACAAGCTCGAAGCGAGCCCAGTGGACCTCCCGGACCTCGCGGTCCTCGGGGACGCGGTGAGCACCGCCTATCAAGCAACGGTCAAGGCCGACCTCGCCGAGGGCGACTTCGCCATCATCGTCGGCGCCGGCGGCGTAGGCAGCTTCCTCGCCCAGATAGCCGCGGCCAAGGGCGCCCACGTGGTCGCCCTCGACGTCGACGAGCAGCGCCTCCGCCGCGCCGCCGAATACGGCGCGAACCACACCGTGACCCTCGGTGAGCTCGACCCCCGGGCCGTGCGCAAGCAGTTGCGTGCTTACGCCAAGGAGCACGCATTGCCGGAGACGTGCTGGAAGATCTTCGAGTGCTCGGGCAACGCGAAGGGCCAGGAGATGGCCTACGCGCTCCTGACCTTCGGCGCGGTGCTCGCCGTCGTTGGCTACACCCTCGACACGGTCACGGTACGCCTCAGTAATTTGATGGCCTTCGACGCCCGGGCCCAGGGCGTGTGGGGGTGCCTGCCCGAACATTACCCGGCGGTCCTCGACCTCGTGCTCTCGGGCAAAGTCCAGGTGATGCCCTTCATCGAGCGCCGGCCGATGTCCGAGATCAACGCGGTCTTCACCGCCCTGTCCAAGCACGAGCTGACCAACCGCCCGGTCCTGGTCCCGGATTTCGAGTAGCGCCATGACCGATAGCAAATCGCCAATCACCGCCGAAGTGCGCCACGACGGACGTCTTCTGCATCTGATGCTCGACGCCCCGAAGGCCAACGTCCTCGACGCGCGCATGATCGCAGCCATCGAGGCCGCCCTCGACGAACACGTAGACCCTGCCGAGACGCGTCTCGTCGTCTTCGAGGGACGAGGACGGCACTTCTGCTTCGGCGCGAGCGTCGAGGAGCACCAGGCCGAGCAAGCGGCGTCGATGCTCGAAGCTTTTCATGGGCTCTTCCGGAAGCTCGGCGAACTCTCTGTGCCGACGGCCGCGGTCGTCCGTGGCCAATGCCTCGGCGGCGGCCTCGAGTTGGCGTCCTATTGCTCGTGGATCTTCGCCGACCCGGGGGCGCACTTCGGTCAGCCCGAGATCCGCCTCGCGGTCTTCCCGCCGATGGCCTCGGTCCTGCTCCCCTGGCGTGTTGGCGGCGGCGGCGCCCTCGACCTCTGCGTCTCGGGTCGTTCCATCGGGGCGGCGGAAGCGCACGCCATCGGCCTCGTCAGCCAGGTCGATGATGATCCCGCCGCGGCCCTCGACGCGTTCTTCTCGGAGAACCTCGCGGGGGCGAGTCCATCCTCCCTGCGCTTCGCCGAGCGCGCCGCGCGTTTGTCCCTCGACCGCGCTCTGAAGACCGATCTGCCGGCTCTCGAGCGTCTCTACCTCGACGAGCTCATGAAGACCCACGACGCAAACGAGGGCCTGGCCGCCTTCCTCGAAAAGCGTTCTCCCAAGTTTGGCGCCTGAACCCGACCCCCCCGACCCGACCGATAACTCCCAGAGGAACCCCTGATGAGCGAAGACAAAGGCCAAAACGGCGCGATCGACATCATGTACTACGTCTCCACCCCCGAGTTCATGGGCAAGTGGAAGGAAGCGAAGGAGGGCGAACTCCTGTGCCGCATGGAGAAGTCCCTCGGCGGCAGCCTGCCGCAGTTCCCGTCCATCGATAACATGGTCCAGACCATGGACGAGGCGAACGTCGAGCAGGTCTTCGTGACTCAGACGAAGATGTGGTCCTACCGCAACAAGTGGATGTACATGGACACCCAGCTCGACGAGGTGACCCAGTATATGAAGCACTCCCCGGGGCGCTTTCACGGTCTTGCGGGCTACAACCCCTTCCGCATTACCGAGTCCCTCGCCGAGATCGACCTCGCGGTCAAAGAGCACGACTTCAAGGGTGTGTACGTGCACATCTTCGGCTTCGACATCCCAATGAACGACGCCAAGATGTATCCCTTGTACGCCAAGTGCGTAGAGCTCGACGTGCCCGTGTCGCTCCAGGTGGGCCACGTCCTCGAGGGCATGCCGTCGGACTGCGGTCGGCCGATGTACCTCGACCGGGTCGCGTGTGACTTCCCGGAGCTCAAGATCCTCGGCGCCCACACGGGCTGGCCCTGGGTCGAGGAGCTGATCTCCATGTGTTACAAGTGGGAAAACCTCTACTTCGGCATCGACGCGTGGATGCCCAAGTACCTCAGCAAAGAGGCCGTGCACTTCATGAACAGCCGCATGGGCCGGGACCGGGTGGTCTGGGGAACCAACGGCCTCGACTGGAAGACGAGCCTCGCCCAGTTGAGCGACCTCGGCCTCAAGGACGGCGTCATCGAGCAGGTGACGCGCACCAACGCGCAGGAGCTCTTCAAGCTCGGAGAGGGCGGTCCCCGATACGCAGGGCGAGTTGCTCGCTCTGTGTCGCCTCGACGGCACCCCGGCTTCGTCACTCACGATCGCGCGCAACAAGGCGTGGACTGCGGCGACTCAGGGGAAAGCATCCCGCGAGATCGGGGCCCGGCTGCGCAAGGCCGATGAAGCC
>JAFDCW010000702.1 GCA_019312705.1 Deltaproteobacteria bacterium | reverse complement strand
CCGTCCGAGCGTGACTCCGGGGTCAAGCTCGGGGCGATGGAAGACGTGATCCTCAAGGCCCTCGCCAAGAAGCCCGAGGACCGCTTCGAATCGATGAGTGACCTCATTGCGGGCCTCGACGCGCTGGCCGGCGGCGGGACCGTCACGATCGGCGGCTCTGGTGAACGAGGTGATGGCGGTCTCGCGGCACCGGTGGCCCTCGCCGACGCCCTCGAGCCTCCGTCACGAACCGAGCTGCGCATCTCCTCGATCGAGGCCGCTGAGATACCAGGCAACAGCAGTCTGCCGCTCATCCTGGGCTTTCTGGCGCTGCTCGTTCTCGGGGGCGGCATAGCGGCGGCCATCGTATTCTTCATGGGCGGCGGAGAAGCGGACGTACCCGAAGCCGTCGCTTCGGCACCGGATTCGTCCGCCATGCTCGCCCCGCTGGACGCTGGGGCCGCGGCCCCGGACGAGGCCGGGCAGGTCACGGTGGTCCGAATCGAGACGACGCCGCCGGGCGCGCTGGTGCTCTTCGAAGGCGGCGCGGTCGGCAATACCCCTTATTCGGGCCGTCGCCCCACAGACGGGGAGGCCATCGACTTCGAGTTGCGCTTGCGCGGCTACGAACGCGAGACCGTGCGCGTGCTGCCCTCCAGCCCGGAGCTCATCACGGTCGAGCTCGACGAGGTTTCGGCGCCCGTCCCTGACAATGAAGGCCGGCCTCGTCGGCCCCGCATGCACCATCGACCACCGCGCATGGTGGTCGGACCCGCGACCATGATGCAGGCATCGCCGCCGCCCATCATGCAACAAGGAGAAGTCGTCGACCCATGGGCAGATCCGTAATCCGATTCTCTCAATTCGCCTTATTCCCGCTCTTGGTGGCCTCAGCTGCGTGTGGGGGTGGAAGCTCCGACATGCTTCGCGGGAGGACCGCGGCGGTTGTCGTCGAGGCTCCTGCGCCAGGAGCCTCGCATTACTCGACTGGCAGCTCTTCGGACCCCGTTGTCGGTGATGTCGCGGGCGCCGCCGTGATCCAGCGCGGCATCCTGCGAGCTGCCGAGGAGAGCGGGACGTCCCTCGAGGGAGACGGCCGCCTCGCCCTCCTCGCGGCCTGGGTTGTCGAACACCTCGGAGAGGGGGGAACGCCACCACCCCACGAGGTGACCGCGTTTTTCGCCCAGCACCTCGGGATCGTCGAACCGACGCCCCATCTGCTCATCCTGGGCCAGCCCGACATCTTGATGTTGGAGGCGGGAGTTGCGGACAGCGTAGGTCAGCGCCTGGCCCGTCACGCCTACACGCACTTCGGTGCCGCCGTGGTCCCACGCCAGGGGCTGACCCTCGCGGTCGTGGCTCTCTCGTGGCGCTTCGCCCAGTTCGCTGACGTTCCCCGAGAGGTGGGCGCTGGAGGCACCGTGCGCCTCGCGGGTCGTCTGACCGGTGGCCACAGCTCTCCGGTCTTGGCGGTCACCGGGCCGGGCGGAGCAACGTCCCGTTTGACGGGCGGCCCGGGTCCCCTCTTCGAGCTGTCCATTCCGACGGCCGAATCGGGGGTCTACCGGGCCGAACTTCTGGCCGAAGGGCCTCGCGGTCACACGGTGATCGCCAACTTCCCGATCTATGCGGGCACCCCCGCTCCGACTTCAGTCACCCTCGCGGGCGGGGCGGAAGAGGGCGGAGAGCCGGTAGACGTCTCTGCCACGCTGGTGGCGCTGCTCAATGAATCCCGCGAGTCCGTTGGAGCCCCGCCCCTGGCTCGGGTCGACGACCTCGATGCGGTGGGCCTCGCCCACAGCCGCGACATGGTCGAGCACGGGTTCGTGGGCCACGACTCACCGACGACTGGAGGCGCCCCGGACCGCGTGCGCCGTGCCGGTCTGGATAGTGGGCTCATCCTCGAGAACATTGGTCGGGGCTACAGTGCACGTGAGATTCACCGCGGCCTGATGTCCAGCCCGGCCCACCGCGCGAACATCCTCAACCCCGATGTGACCCATGTCGGGGTGGGAGTCGTCGTCGAGGAGGAGAGCGATCGTCGAGCCTTCGTCGCGACGGAGCTCTTTCTGCGCATGAACAGCGAAGTCGAGCTCGATGGGGCGGTCGCGCGCCTCGTCGAACTCATCAATACCAACCGGCGCCGCCGGGGGGCCGCTCCGATCGAAATCGACCCCAATCTCGCGCGCGCAGCCCAGCGCGGCGCCGACCAGTACATGGACGAGCCCGACCTTTCTCAGCAAGATGTCGTCGACGATGCGAGCGCCAGCCTGCGCCGCTTCTCGATCGCCTTCTCCCGCGTCGGAGGGCTGATGGTCGTCGTGTCACAGGTCGACGAAGCGGGCAGCCTCGAGCCGACCTTCGACCCGGACCTTCGCTACCTAGGCATCGGAGTAGCCCAGGGCAGCCGCCCCGACACACCGTCGAACTCCATCGCAGTAGTAATCATGCTCGCCTGGCCCCGCTAAAAAAAGCGCCGCCTGGGTCGCGATACCCGGCGCGATCTCGCGCCGCTCGCTGTGCTGCCTGCTCAGCTACAAAAGGTAGCTTCCGCGGGCTGCTCGCGACCGGCACGACCTCGCTTGGGTCTCACGACCCATGCGACACTTTTTGCGCGCGTGTGGCCGGGTGGCGAGCGTGGGGCGTCTTAGGGGGGCCGAGGACGAACGCGGGCGAATGGCGTTGGGGGCGTTTGGGAATCTCGTCCACTTGCGTCAGCCGCCGAGCGCGCCCGCAGGGCCGAAGTGAGGCGTACCAAAGGTACGTCGCAGCGAAGGACCGAGGACGTAAGCCGGCGGATGGCGTGAGTGGGCGGGATTCAGTAGGCGAGGTTGCCGCGGGTTTCATCGCCGGGCTGGGCTGCGTTGGCCTGGTCGACGTAGGCGTAGCCGCCTTGGACTGAGAAGGCGGGGCCGTTGTCGGCGAGCACGGTGATCTCGACCGGACCCTCCTCGATGTGCTCGGGACTCACGACGACGAGCGTTTCGGGGTCGACGACGGTAACGGATGTTGCCTTCTTGTTGCCGAAATAGACGCGGTAGCCGATGTCGGCGCGGAAGTTCACGCCCTTGATCTGAACGGGCTGGTCTCCGACGATGCTGCCTTCGCGGGGCATCACGTCGAGGATGGCCATTTCGCCGCCTGCTTCGCCGCAGCCGATACTGAGCCCCGCCACGAGGGCCGAGAAGCCGAAGAGCACCAGGGTCGTGCGGAAGTGGTTCGCGAAGCTCATGGAAATCGATCCTCCCCTT
>JAFDCW010000701.1 GCA_019312705.1 Deltaproteobacteria bacterium | reverse complement strand
GCACGCCCACCGACTCGGGCACGCCCACCGACTCGGGCGCGCCGTCTGATTCGGGAATGGGTGGTGACTCCGGCGCACCGACCGATTCGGGCGCTGGCGACGGGGGCGGCGGCACCTGTCCGGACCTGATGCCCACCCAGGGTACCGACAACGTGATCATCTCTCAGATCGACCTCGCGAACGACACCATCGAGTTCTTCAATCCGAGCGACACCACGGTCGCCCTCGATGGCCTCGTGCTCTGCCAAAGGCCCCAGTACACGACCATCTCCGGAACGGGCATCAACATCGACCCCGGCGGCTACGCGACCCTCGACGCCCTCGGCGCCGTCGATTTCGAAACCTCCGGAGCCGGTGAGCTCGGCCTCTACAACTCGGCGAGTTACGGTTCGCGGACCGCCATGGTCGACTTCGTCTGCTGGGACGGAGACCGGGCTCAGTCACGGAAGTCCGTCGCCGAGATGGCGAACGGCGGCGGCGAAGTACTCTGGGCCGACGCCTGCGCCGGGGCCGCCACCATGGGGGTCGTGCGCCGTACCGATACCAATGCCGGGAATGAAGCGGCGGCCTACGACGTGACCGGTGCCCTCGAGGCCCGCTCTTGTCCGTGACGTCGCGTGACTCCGAGGCATACTTCGAGTTGTCGTGCATAGGCTCGAGCAAAGCAGAAGCGCCCCGGCGCTGACGGTTGAGGCCCGGGGCCCTGGGCCCCGGGACCTCGACGGCCGGGGGCCCAGTTGAGCGGCGGTACCTACAGCGTCTTCCGGGTGGCCTACGGGGTCTGGCTCGGCGCGCTTCTGGTAGGCGCCGCCCTCGATGCACAGGCGGGTTCCGAGGGGTCCGTCGCGGCGACCGCGGCGTGGTTCGGTGCCATTGCGTGCCTGCCCTTCGCCGCGGGCCTTCGGGACCGCGCCGCCGCTCTGGTGATCGCCCCGGCCGTTCTCATCGTCGGGGGCCCCGCGGGCCTCATCCTGTCGTTCCTGACCATCGCGCCCCTCGTCGTGCATGTGGCCCTTCCGCGCGCGCCCTATGGCTCCCTCGATGCCTACGGCCGACCCGACCCGGCGGGAGGTTTTGCGTTCTCCGAAGGCCTGTCGTTCGCTCTTCGGGCGGTGCTCGCCGGGGCCTACGGGGCCGTCGCCGTGCGCGCCTTCGAAGAGCCTGCAGGCGGCAACGTCACAGGATCCGTCGCGGAGTTCTTCCCCGCTGTCTTCGCCGCGGCCGCCGGAGCTTTCTTCGTTTTGGGCCTCAGCCGTCGCTACCGGGCGGCTGGATGGGCTGTCATGGTCGTGGCCTTGGTCGCGCGCCTAGTCCTCGTCGACGACGCCCTCGGCGGGCCGCTGCTCTTCGCGCATCTGCTCGCCTTCGAACCGGCACTCGTCCCGCCCCTCAGAATCGAAGGAGGCGAGCGCGTCTTCTACGATGGCAATTGCGGTCTCTGTCACCGCGCCGTGCGCTTCATGCTCGCCGAGGACCCCTCCGGCGAGGCCTTTCGCTTTGCTCCCATTCACGGCGACGCGTTCGAGCGCGAGCTCGACGACGACGCCGCCCGAGCATTGCCCGACAGCATCGTCGTCGTGACCCGCGAGGGCAGGGTGCTCGTCCGCTCCCGCGCGATCTTCCGCATGATGGAGGGCCTCGGAGGCTTTTGGCGGGGTCTCGCGGTGCTGATGCGCCTCATCCCTCGGCCCATCGCCGATGCCGCCTACGACGGAGTTGCCGTCGTGCGGCATCGAGTCTTCCCGAGGCCCGCCGACGTCTGCCCAATCGTCCCGAAGCGACTGCGCTCACACTTCGATGCGTAGGCTAGCTCGTTCGAGGACGATGGCAGCGAGGCCCGGGTGCACGCCCAGGGCCTCGGCGACTCGAAAGGTGACGCCCGGGTGTGCGGCGGCTGCCTCGGTCACGAGGCGTGGGATGTCCTCGGTCGCGTGGCGCCCCTGGGCGAGCAGGTAGGGCACGGCGATGACCTCGGTGGCCCCCCTTGCCACGCATTCGGCGAAACCGGCGGCGACGTCGGGGGCGGCCTGTTCCATGTGAGCCGGAACGACGATGGTCCCGGCGCCCGCCTGGTCGGCCACCATGCGGGCGATGCGCCCGAGCTGGGCGTTACTCTCGGCCCGCCGACTCCCGTGGTCGATCAGCAGGATGGCTCGCATGGACGGCGCCTCAGGAGCAGATGCCCCCCGTGCAGGTGTTCGAGCAGCAGTCGCCATCGCCGAGGCAACCACGGCCGGCCGCGCGGCACTCGCACATGCCGCTCCGGCAATCCATGTAACCGCAGCAGTCGGCACCGGTGGCGCAAGTATCACCGGCTGCCACGCAGCACCGGGTCCCGAAGGTGATGCCCATGCGACACTCGAGGGCATCGCAGCACTCGGTGTCGGTGCTGCACGTGCCCATCACGGGATTGCAGGCGGAGCAGGAGCTCGAGTAGTAGTCCCAGTCGGTGCAGCTGCCCACATCGGGGCCCGTGTCTTCGCCGACGGAGCACATGCCGCTAGATGCGCACCAGCCGCATTCCGGGCGGTCCGTACAGTCGCCGCAGCTGGTGGAGTCGAAGCAGGGGTCGGCGGCGGAGCACTCGGACGTGTACCAAGCCCAGTCCGTGCAGCTGCCGGCGTCGGGGCCGGTCGAGGTGCCGGCGGAGCACAACCCGGTGTCGCCGCAGAAGCCGCAGGGGTATTCCCCGGTGCAGCTCCCGCAGTCCGTATTGTCGCCGCAGGTATCGGGGCCCGTCGAACACTCGAAGGAGACCCAGCTCCAGTCGCCGCAGGTGCCGCTGTCCGGGCCGCTCGAGGAGCCGGCCTGGCATCCGCCAGTCCCGCACCAGCCGCATCCGGGTTCGGCGGTGCAGGTATCGCAGTCGGCGCCACCGCAGGTGCTGCCGGTCGGCTCGCAGGCGCTCGCGTACCAGTCCCAGTCGGTGCACGACCCCGTGTCTGGCCCGGAGGCCGAGCCAGTGCCGCAGGTGCCCGTGTCCGCGCACCAGCCGCAAGGGGAGGTTCCGGTGCAGGTGCCGCAGGTCGTGAAGCCGCACTCGGTCGAAGGCGTCGTGCACGTGCCGCTCGTGCAAGTCCGGCCGCCAGTGCAGCGGTTGCCGGTGCAGCATGGCTCGTCGGTGCCGCCGCAGCCCGATGGAGGAGCCCCACAGCGTCCCTCGGAGCAGACGAGTTCGCTCCCGCACTCGGACGGGGGCTTGCAACAAAACTCGCCGTCCGTGCCGCAGGGCGT
>JAFDCW010000700.1 GCA_019312705.1 Deltaproteobacteria bacterium | reverse complement strand
TGCCGTCGTCGGGTCTGGCCCGGCCCCCGGGTCCGTCGCGCCCGGCCGGACCCTGCCCGCCGTCGTCGGTAGCGGCCCCGCCGAGGGGTCCCGCCCCGCCGACCGGGCGCTGCCCGCCCGGGGCGGCTCCGGAACTTGGATGTGGATCGAGAGCTCGGCGGAGGCCCGCGGAGAAGTCCAAGACAACTGGGACGACGACTAGAAGAGCATCGCCTGGGTCGCGAGATCCATTCGACGCTCTTTTCGCGCTTGGGTCAGTCGTCGCCGAGGCCGGCTGCGAGGCCGATGAGGCCGCCGCGCCAGCGGGAGTTGCCGAAGGTCTCGCGCCAGGTCGCCGTGAGGTGCACGTCTTCGCTGAGGCGAAAGGCCACTCCGACGTCGAAGCCCGTTTCGAAGTGGGCCGAGCTCAGGGTCTCGGTGCCGAGGGGGCCCAACTCCCCGTGCACGACGTCGACGTCGACGAAGTAACCGGCCACACCGATGCGGGCCAAGGCGAAGGGGCGGATCGGCCCGAGGTCGACCTCGACCCCGCCGGCCACCTCGGCCCGGAGGAGCACCATGGAGGTGAGGCGCGCGTGGAAGTCGCCTTCGCCCATCGGGACCCATTCGCCGTCGGGAGCGCCGCCTCCGATGCTCAGGGAGAACTCGGGCAGTCGAAGCCAGGGCAGGGGCCGGGCACCAGCGCCGAAGTGAAAGCCGCCGACGATGGGGGAGCCCCAAGGTTCGGCGATGGGCGCCCTCGACCCCTCGAGGGCGTTGACCTCTGGATCGGAGAACGTGAGGCCGAGGCTGGAGAGCGAGAGTTCCTCGATGAAGATGCCCCAGCGTGACCATGCGATCGACTCGTGTTCGGCCTGGGCGCCTGGTTCGACTGGAAGCGGCGTCAGGTCGGGGACCGGGAGCGCATGCACGATGATGACCGGCGTCTCCGGCAGAGGATCCTCGTAGACGACGAGTTCCGTGGGACCGGGGTCTCGGTGCGGCTGGCGGACCGCGAGGATTCGAGGTTCGGTCGGGTCGCCGCTTCCGCCGACGACCGAGACGACCTGGACGTCGACCTGGACATCGGCCTGGGCATCGGCCTCTTGGGCGCTGGCCGCGAGGGGCGAGACCAGAAGCATAAGCAGGGTAGTGAAAAGAGCGAGCCAGCGTGCCATGAGCGCACCTCCGAGGGGCAGAACGCGCTTGGTCGCGAAGTCTTACACTCGCTTCCCCCTGACCTCGACCCGGGACCTGGATTCTTGCAAGCTGCTCCCATGAAGTGCCCGGCCTGCCGCTCCTTGATTCTGCTTTCCGCGCTCGTCGTGTCCTCCGCCTTGGGCGCCTGCGGCGATGACACCGCCCGGGATGCGGCGGTTGCCGACTCGGCGATGGTGGACTCTCAGGTGCAGGCCGTTGATGGAGGCACCGACGGCGCCCCCGACTCAGAGGCCGACGCGACAGTCGACGCCGGCGCCTCCCTCGGCTTCGGTCACATCGCCGGGCCCTGCGCCATGATCCCCGGTCAGGTCACGAGCCCGTCTCCTTCGTATTTCCTCAATCGCCTCGACTTCGCCGACGACCCCTTCGACGACCCCGAAGACCTGCCGTTCCTGACCGCAGGGGGCCGTGAGATCCTCGCCGAGGGCACGGCGGGCGGGAGCAGCGGCGTCAGCGAGGCCTTTGCCTATGAGGTCCTCGCGCGCTGTGAGGGCGCGTCCCTGCTCAAGACCGAAACCGAGATCGTCTACACCGGGACCGGCAAGATCACCGACATGCTGGTGGAGATCGAGGGCATGAAGGTCGGTGTCAGCGTGACCCGGGCCTTCGTCTTCCCGGCGACCGACCCCTTCACCGTCGCCATTGCCGCCGAGCGCCTGGCCGACAAGCTTTCGGATGTGCTGCTCAGCTCGGCCCGGGTCGCGCCCGAGGACGCCTGGGTGAAGCAGATCCTCGTGATCTTGGCCTACGGCGAGATGCATGCCGAGTCGCTGATGACCGCCTGGGGAGCCCTCGACGCGAGCGTCACCGCCGACACCATCGTCTACGTCGTGATCACTGACGGCATGGACGAACCGGTCTACTGAGGAAGCACCTGCCGACCCCAGATCGCGCCGTCTTGGCAGGGGCGGCCCAAGGTGGCACTGCGGCGATGGTGAAATTGTCTATGATTTCGTAGGCACGCGCCTTGCTGAGTTGGACCACACATCGTGAGAGGACGACTAAGGAATATGCATCGCACCATCTTCGGAATTACCGCCGCCATCGCCGCTGCGGGCACCGTGGCGCTCGCCGCCCCCGCCCCGGCCCAGGCCTGCGGGGGGTTCTTCTGCAGTCGTCAGCCCATCGACCAGTCGGGGGAGAACATCATCTATGCCGCCGGGGACGACGGCACGATGGAGACCCACGTCCAGATCCTCTACCAGGGCACGGCCGAGTCTTTTGCTTGGATCCTGCCGGTTCCCTCGGTTCCGGAGCTCGGGGTAGGGACCGACGTCTTCTTCCAGCGCATCCGCCAGGCGACGCAGCCGCAGTTTCGGACCAACAGCGAGACCACCGGCGAGTGCCGAACTACGCCCGAATGCCCCCGGGACGATTACCGGTGGTATGAGGGAGATGACTACGACACCGCCGGTGCAATGGGGTCGGCGGACGCCGGGGCGGCGCCAGCTCCCGGAGCGGTCGAGGTCTTGCTCGAAGAATCGGTCGGTCCCTACGACGCCGTCGTGCTCTCGTCGACCGACGCGATGGCCCTCTTCGATTGGCTCACCGACAACAGCTACGACATCCCGGAGGCTTCGGTGCCTCTGCTGATGGAGTACATCGAGAACGGCAACTACTTCCTCGCTCTCAAGCTCCAGCAGAACCGCGGCACCGGAGAGATTCAGCCTGTCGTGCTTCGCTACACGGAGCTGAAGCCCTGCCTCCCCATCAAGCTCACGTCCATCGCGACCGTGCCGGACATGCCCATCACCGCCTACATCCTCGGCAGCCGCCGGGCCCGCCCGAACAACTACCTGGCGACCGAGCCCGACCTCGACGATTCGAGCTTCTGGCTGCGCGGGGCGAGCTACGCGGACGCGGTGAGCCGGGCCGTCGATGACGCTGGGGGCCAGGCCTTCGTGACCGACTTCGCCGGAGCGACGCCGACGATGCGCATCGCCCTCCCTGACGTCGAGGACCTCCGGGAGACATCCGACCCTGGATCTTTCTTGATGGGACTTCAGGAGCGCGGCTTCAACGGGGACAGCCAGCTCCTC
>JAFDCW010000085.1 GCA_019312705.1 Deltaproteobacteria bacterium | reverse complement strand
CGGGTTTGGTGTAAGCAACCGCGACTCTGATCCCCTCAAGGACGCCCGTCTATCCTTCCCGCCCCCCGCGCTTCAGCGCTCCCTCAACCCCTCTTCAAATCCGCCAAAGTCGAGTCTAGAGCACATCTCAAGAATGCGACCGAGCATCGCGCCGCGCAAGCGAGGCGACAGGAGCATTTTTGAGATGTGCTCTAGACCGATGACGTCGCGCTTCGCTCGCGCGGGCGAATGCCTTCCAGAACACCCCCATCTACCGCTACGTCTTCGAGTTCAACGCCTGAGCCGGTCGTTCACGATCAACGGGGCCGGGAACACCCCCTCGTTGCCTACCGGAGGCAGCGATTGACGCCGCGGCGGGTGTCGAAGCCACAGCGCCGGCCCCGTGACGCGCAGTCCCGGGTCCGCACGCCGTCGCTGTTGCAGGTGGTCAGAACGCTGCCCTCGCAAGTGCCCACGGGGTCCATGCCCGCGCAGGGGTCGGGCACGCAGTAGAAGGCGTCCATCTCGGCGACGTAGCCGCAGAGCTCGCCGCAGGCCGCGCAGCCCCGGCGCCGGAGGGTGCCCTGGTCGCACCAAGTCGCGGTCCCGCCCTGGCACTCGCCGGCATCGCCCACCCCTCCGCAGGGGTCGTCGGCGACGCAGCGATAGGCGAAGTCGGCGTCGCTCCATCCGCAAGATTCGCCGCCCGAGCAGGTCTCCGAGGCGAGCACGCTTCCATCACACCAGATGGCCGTGGTCGCTCCGATGCAGGCGCCTTCGTCGGTGATGTCGCCACAGGGGGCGCCGGGGGTGGTGATGGGACCGATGACAGCCTCGATCCACGACGTCTGGAGATCGGTCCGCGTGAAGTTGTCCAGGCCGAGGCAGCTCGGGTCGCCGAAACTGAGGACGCCCGCGACTCTCACCGTCGAGTCCGTCGCGAGCACCATCAAGGGGCCGCCGGAATCGCCGAAGCAGACGCCCCGGGTGCCCTCGCCGTCGATGGTGACGTAGGGATCCGCAAGCTCGACGATGGGCTCGGCGCTGAACTCGCGCTCGCCGATGGAGTCGTCCTCCTGGGTCCCGTAGCCGGCCGCCTCGGCGGTCCGACGAAGCCAGGTCGCGTCCATGAGTTCGGTCATGATCGGGATCGGCTCGAGCTCCGGGATCCGAGCCGAGGCCGGGACGTCGACGTGCACGAGGGTCATGTCGACGGAGGGGTTGTCTTCGACCCGGTCGGCGGTGAAGCAGACGTCGGCGTCGAGGGGGTCGGGGCCGACGCAGAGGGTTCGGCCGACGGCGACGCCGCAGTGCGCGGCAGTGAGCACCCACTCGTCGGTCACGAAGGCGCCCGAGCATCCATCGAAGTCGACGACGGCGAGGACCTGCCCCGCGGTGAGCGGCATCGTGGTCGGCTCCCGCGTGCCGTAGAAGACGAGCGCCGAGAAGCGCTCGTCGGGACCACACATGGGCGGGGCTCCCGCGTCTTCCTCCATGCCGGCGTCGACCGTCGGCTCGACGCCCGAGTCGGCGACCGGGGGAGCGGCGTCGCCATCTCCCGCGTCGCCGGCGTCGCCGGCGTCGGGCATGGCGCCGGTGTCCGCGGCCAATTCGGTGGACTTGGTGCACGCGCTGAGGGTCCCCAGCGCGGCGAGGAAGATGACTGCCCGCACGCGGGCACTCTACCTCAGTTCGCTCGAGGGCCCAGGACCCCGGGGGAGGGCTTCACGGCGGCGCCAACAAGGCGCAAACATGCAACATGAGACGGGGGGCGATTCTCGGTTCGTGGCCGGGTGGTGGTTTCAGGGGCGCTTGGCGGCCGTGAAGCCGGTCGTGAACCTGACCGTGGCGGCGGTCACCAGGGTCTCGATGGTGCCATCGTCGAGCACGTCACCACCCCAGAGGCAGCCGCCAGCGTAGCCGACCACGACCTGGCCGTTTTCCATGTGGGTGGACTCCCAACCCTCTTCCATGGCGACGCCGGTATTGACCATGTCCGCGTTTGCGGTCGAGATGCCCAAGAGCGCGCAGTTGATGCCGTTGGTCGCAACGGCGGCGCCGAGCAGCACATCGACGTGGTCCCCCGCTTCGTTGATGACACCGAAGTGCCGCGAGGGGTCGGCGACGATGTCACCCATGCAGACGTCATCACAGCCCTCGTTGAGGGTGCCCGCGCCACACTCAGCGGGGTCCGCAGCAACCGTCATGCCGGAGCAGCTCTGACGCGGCAGCTGCATGTACATGCGGTGCGGGTACTCCGGGTTCTGCGCCTCGATGGCGACGACGCTTGGGAAGGCCTCACTCGGGCAAACCACCGCGGGGCGAGCACAGTCGAGGTCGAAGGTGATGGGTTGCCCCTCGTGATCGATCGTGAATGCGCCACCGGTGGGCTCGATCTCCGCCGTGTAGATGGCGCCGCCGAGGCCGATCTCGATGCCGAGCACGTCGTCGTAAGTCACGTCCCACTGGCCCTCCATGTCGGGGGCCGGCGTCATCGAAAAGGCCGTGCCGCCACAGCCCTCCCCCTTGGCGCCGAGCAGGGCCGGGGCGAACATGACGAGAGCGACACTAAGGGTAAGCATGCGACGTGAAGCCATCGGGGCCCTCCTAAGGGTGTAGATTGCCAAGGGGCGAAAATGCCCCCGCATCCTCAGAGGACCATTGTAGCTAGATCGCCAACTTGCGGGAAGTGAGTGCAGAAGAGCGGGAGCGAGAAACCTTCCGTGGCTCTGGATCAGGCACTAGCGCGCCGCGGGGCGTCGAAGGGTCGAGCTGGGCGCCGGGCCGAAGCTCACGCTGCCCGAGGCGGTGAGGTCGAAGCGCTCGATGGTCGGCGGAAAACCGGCGGAAGGGTTGGACGGTGCGGCCCGCTCGTCATCGGTGGTGCGGCGGATGGAGACGACGGCGAGGGTTTCACCGTCGGGGGAGAGGGCCGCGGCGGTGTAGCGGGGCGCCCCCGAGACCCGCACGAGCTCCCGGCGCGTCCTGAGGTCGACGACGCGGACCCGAGAGCCCGTACGGACCAGCAGGCGGGTCCCGTCGGACGAGATCGGAGTGCCGCGGAGGGGTCGGCCCGAAGGGCGGAGGCGGAGGCGACGGCCAGCGCGGGTCACCTCGAAGAGCTGGGCCCGACCCGTGCGACTGTCGGCCGCGACGAGGGTGAAGGCCGCGCCGCTCGACCGGCCGCGAAGCAGCCGCATTGGCTGCTCTTCGGCAGCATCTTCTCCTGGTGCTCCTGGTCCTCCTGCCTGTTCTGCTCCTCCTGGTCCTCCTGCTTGTTCTGCTCCTCCTGCTTGTTCTGCTGCGCGCGCTTGACGTGCTTCGTCGGCTTCGTCCGCAGACAAGCGCGCGAGGGTGCGGCCGTCGCTGCGGCGGGCTACGCGCAGGCCGCCCCCTTGGCCCTCGATCAAGAGCGTGTCGTCGTCGAGGAAATCCGCGTGCACGGCCCGGGTGACCCGCACGCGCCGGCCCGTCGTCATGTCGAAGAGATGCACGACCGGCTCCCAATCGTTGTCCGAGGCGTCGACGAGCAGCCATCGATCATCGGGCGAGAGGCGCACCGAGGAGACGCCGGCCGAGCGCAGGCGACGCAGCCGCGTCCGCGCGCCGGTCGCGAGGTCCACGCGCTCGATGAAGACGTAGGTCGCCATGCACCCGGCCCCGCGCATTTGGTCGGACCAGTCCTCGCGAGCGAGGACCATGGTGCGCCCGTCGGAGGAAAACGCGGCGATCTCGAACCGGAAGTGCTCCCGATCCTCGGTCAGGATCCGGGCCTCGGCCCCGTCGATGGCGACGACACGGCCCTGGGCTGGGTCGGCCAGAGCCACTACAACGGCGCCCCCCTCGCGCGCGACGACGCGGAGGTTGTGGCGGATCGGAGCGTCCATCGTGCACGCCCAAGCTGGCGCGGCGTAGCCGAGGCCGAGGCACAGGCACAGGCACAGGCACAGGACCACAGCCGTAACACTACGAACGGGCAGCGCATGCATGAGACGATGATGCATGAAGCGCCACACGACGACGAGCGAGACTGACCTCGCGGAACTGCTGGCCGGAATGCAGCCGCACCTGACGCCGGGGACCTGGGTCTTTGTCAACGTGCCCGAGCTGGCGGCACTTGGTGGGCTGGACCCGGTGATGAGCTTCCGCGAGGCAGAGGGCACGACCCTCGTGGTGCGGCGGTCGCAGGCGAAGGCCTCCGGGCTCGAAGGTGCGTTCCCCTGCCGGATGATCACTCTGGAAGTGCACTGGTCGCTCGAGGCCGTCGGGTTTCTCGCCGCGATCACCGCCGGACTGGCGCGTCTCGGCATAGCGGTAAACCCGGTCTCGGCGGTCCACCACGATCATCTATTCGTGCCGGAGGACCGGGCGGAAGAGGCGATGGCCGAGCTGCGCGCGCTCGCTGCGCAGGGTGTAAAAGCGCGAAGGGACGCAGACTGAGAGAAGGCCTCTCCGTTGGCCCACGTGCTATCGAGGCTTCGTCGCGACCATGAACGCGATCTTCGCCTCAGCTCCCACGTCGGGCTGGGTGATTTCGACAAAACCCGCGTCACGCACTTCGTCTTCGAGGGTCGCTTTGGAGAAGATCTCCACCGGTGGGGCCTTTCCGAGCCAGGCCATCAAGCGCAAGACCGGGCCGAAGGGCAAGCGCGACTCCCCCAAACAGACGGTGGACGAGGCGAAGAAGCCGCCGGGTTTGAGCAGCCGATAGATTTGGTCCAGGGCGGCTCGCCGGTCGTCGACCAGGTGCAGCAGGCTGTAGGCGCAGATGCCGTCGAGGCTCTCGGCCTCGAACGCCGTGAAGGTGTCGTCGAAGGGGCCGGCATGGAAGGTGACGTTGTCGACCTGCTGGCCCTCGGCCTTGCCGTCGGCGATGCGGATCATCTCGGTCGAGAGATCCAGGCCGTGAACCTGGGCAGCAGAGGGGGCAAGGCGCAATGCCAACGACCCCGTTCCGCAGCCGATGTCGAGGACGACGTCCTCGGGGCTCATCAAGGCCTCGGTGATAGCGATTTTGCGGTCGAAAGCGTCGGGGTCGTCGACGGGCTTCTCCGAGTACCGCTGGGCAAGGTCATCCCAGAAGGCGGCGTTGGCGGGGGGACGATCAACCGGAGCATTCACGGGGTCACGGTACCAGCGCCGCGTACTACGGAATAGAGCGTGGGCACGCGCGGCTCGCGCGCGGATCTTCGGCAAAGGCGCTAACCTACCGTCATGCGCCTGCCCCTCCGTTCTTCTCTCGCCTTGTCTCTGTTCGCCTTGGCGTCTGCTGCGGTCGGCCCGGTGGCGCATGCCGAAGTCCACGACATTGGGCCCGGGGACGACCTCTACACGGTCCTCGGCGGGCTCTCAGCTGGCGATGAGGTGATCGTCCAAGCGGGGACTTACCCTACCCCGGGCTTCCTCGAGGTGACTTGGGCCGGCACCGCCGCCTCTCCGATCGTCGTGCGCGCCGCCCCGGGCGCCCGGCCGGTGCTCGAGGGGGACCCGTCCTAGAACGTGCTGAACGTCGAGGGCAGCTACTTCACCTTCACTGGATTCGAGATCACCGGAGGCGGTCACGGAATCCGCCTCGGCAACGCGAACAACGCCGTCATCGAAGACATGACCATCCACGCCATCGCGGACGTCGGCATCAGCTGCAACCGCCCGGGCCACGTCTGCGATCGCCTGACCGTGCGGCGCAACGAGATCTACGACACCGGGGGCCGCGGCGAGGGCATGTACATCGGCTGCAACGACAACGCCTGCCAGGTGACGAACTCGCTCTTCGCAGAGAACTTCATCCACGACCTCGGCGGTGACCAGGGGGACGGGATCGAAATCAAGACCGGCTCCTACGGCAATACCGTCCGCGACAACGTGATCGTCAACGCACTCTACCCAGCGATCACCCTCTATGGCTTCCCCGACGGAGCAGGCCCCTTCAACGTCGTCGAACGCAACTTCATCTGGGGGACGATCAACAACGGGATTCAGATCGTCGGCCAGGTCATCGTGCGCAACAACATCATCGTCGACGCCGGCCTCAACGGCATCCAGTCCAAGCCGAGCCAGGGCTTCGAGCCCCACGACGTCACCATCGTGCACAATACGGTCTACGCCTCGGGCACCGCCTGCATGAAGACCAACGACTGGTCCGGGAGCGCCAACCAGGTCATCGCGAACAACGCCTTCTACTGCGCCGGCAGCGCCGCGGCGGACATCAACGGTGGGGCGCCGGGGGCGACCATCGTGGGCAACATCGGTCTCGGATCCATCAGCGCCCCGGGCGGGATCGAACTCGGCGCCGGAGACGCCGACCTCGGCAACCCGGCGACCAACGTCTTCTACCCGCCGACGGGCTCGGTTCTGATCGACAGCGGCGATTCGGCCCAAGGCGCCTCAGAGGACTACAACGGCAGCGCCAGGGGCGACGGCAGCCCGGACGTCGGCGCGTACGAACACACGGCCCCTGAAAACCCCGGGTGGATGCTGGCGGCGGGCTTTCGAGGTGACGTGCCCGATCCTCCGCCCCCCATGACCGACGGCGGGGTAGGACCTTTGCCCGATGGTGGCGTGACCCCGCCCCCGGACGGTGGTGGCGTCACGGACAGCGGTTCCTCACCCGACGACGACGCCGGCAGCGGTGTCGACTCGGGAGGCGGCGGCGAGTCGGATGGCGGCTGCGGATGCCGTACGACCTCCGGCCCCGGGAGCAGCGCCGCCTGGTTCGCGCTGCTGATGGTAGTGACGCTCTTCCGTCGCCGGCGGTGAGCGCCCAGGGACCCCCCGACGCCGAACGACACCGTCAGGCGCCGGTCCGGCCGAAGCACACACCAACCGGCCGGTTTCGTCGCCTCGATGCCTGCGGACGCGACGTATTTCTCGAACCCGGAGTCCGGCATCCAATTGCGGATGAACTCGCGGCTCTGCTCTTGGACGCCCGGTCGCGCCAACTTGCTGGGCGGCGAGGACCGACGGAAACGCATCGCGAAAGGCGCTCAGATGGGACGCGAGATCGGACGCGGGGTAGAGTACGTCGACGGCGAGGTACAGGTGCGCCGTGCTCGGCGCCGTACGCCATGCCCTCGCGGCGGTCGAGACCGTCCGGGCCCGGGCCCAGGCCCTCGGCGCCGGCCTTGAGGGCTACGTGCGCGCGGCCGCCAAAGACCTCCCCGAGGGCCCGCGGGTCAACGTCGTCTCCCCACCATTCGTCCGGGAGACCGGGGTGAAGTTGGGCATGGGGAACGTCGGAGTGCCCGCGGCGAAGGTCGCCGAGGCTTACGTCGCCGTCGCCGAAGGAGACGGTGTCGGCGAGACCGTCTTCATCAGATGAAGGGACAGCCTCTAGCCGCGGTCCGGCGCAGCGGCCGCGAGGAGCGTCTCGATCTCTCGCAGGATTCGGTCGGAGCCCGCCGGCTTCTGAATGACCACGTCGACGCCCTCGAGTTCACCGACCCCCGCGTCGCCGGTGTACACAATGCGCCGCGCTCCCGGTGCAACTCGGTCGAGATGCGCGATGAACTCGGTGAAGGGCATGCCCGGCATATTGAGATCGAGTAAAACCAGGTCGACGGCTCCGTGCTCTTCGAGCAAGGCGATCGCATCGTCGGCGTGCCTCGCCTTCTGTACCGCGTAGCCCTCCCTCCCGAGGAGCTGAACGAGCACGCGCCTCACGACGGCCTCGTCATCGACCACCAGCACGCTCCTATCGGCGGAGGTCTGCCTGCGCCGCGCCGGGGTGCCCGCCTCGGCCGCTGGGGATTGGCCGGGCTCGACGACCGGGAGCCAAATCACGAACGTCGACCCTTCCCCTGGCCGCGAGTCGCAGTTCAATAGTCCGCCGTGCTCACGGACGATCGCATAGCTCGTCGAGAGCCCGAGCCCCGTGCCTCGTCCTACACCCTTGGTGGTGAAGAAGGGGTCGAAGATTCGAGCCCGGACCTCGTCCTCCATCCCGTCGGCGTTGTCGGTCACCGTGACGCACACCCAGCCGTGAGCATGGTCCGGTACCTGGGGGTCGGCCGGTCTGTCTCCGGCGTGCACCGCGATCCGAAGGAACGGCGACGCCGTATTCGAGGCCGCGAGGGCGTCCCGGGCATTGATCAGGATGTTCAAGAGAGCTTGCTCGACCTGGGCGGCGTCCACTTGGACGAGGCCCAGGCCACCCTGGACGTCGAATTCGATCGAGATGGCACGATCGAAGGTCGACCGACAAAGATGTAGGGTCTTCTCGACGATCTCGTGGACCTGCTGGAGTCGACGCGGGGCGGGCCGGTTCTTGCCGGAGAATGTGAGCAGCTCTCGGATCATCGACGCCGCGCGCTGGGTAGCCTCGGTCGCGGCCGCGATGAGCGGGCGATTCTCCGGCGACACGTCGTCGGCGACGCGTTCGAGGGCGGGCAAGATCGACGCCAGCATGTTGTTGAAGTTGTGCGCGATGCCCGCGGTGAGCTGACCTACCGCCTCGAGCTTCTGGGCTTGGCGCAGCTGCTCCTCGAGCGCTCGGTGTTCCGTGATGTCGACGATGGTCCCGAGCATGCCCTCGACGTTGCCTGCGTCATCGTAGAGCGGCAGGCCCTTGCCCATGAGCCATCGCTCCGGGTCTCCATCGCGCACCAAGCGATGGGGCATCGAATAGGGTACCCGAGACATGATGCTCTCGAGGGCGGCGGCATCGAGGAGAGGCCGGTCTTCGCGGTGAATGAGGCCCTGCAGGTCCTCGGGGGTGAGTATGTTCCCGCTATGGCGATAGATCGCCCGAGCGGCGTCGTCGATCTCGGTCTGGTTGGTCGCTACGTCCCAGCGCCACATGCCCATGCCCGCCGCCTCGAGGGCCATGCGAAGGCGCGCCTCTTGGTCGGCGAGGGCGCTCTCGGCTTGCCAGGCGGCGGTGACGTCTCGCGTGATGCACGTCAGGGCGATGACCTTGCCGCCGGAGCGAATCGGACCAAGCCAGTTGTGATAGCGCGAGCGGGGCCCGTGCACACCGAGGGCGTGCGCGACGTAGCCGCCGGGTTCCCCGGTCGCCACAATCGAAGCCAGGGTCCTCTCGATGTCGCCGTGTTCTTCCTTGTCGGGGACCAGGTCGTAGACGGTGGAGCCGATGAAGTCGTCCATGGAGGCCCCGGTGACGGTCCGGTTCAAGAAGAGCAGCCTTCCGTCCGGGGCGAGGACGGATATCACCGCGGGGACGTGGGTGAGAACCGAGGAGAGAAAATCCGCGCTGATATCCAGCGCGGCGTCCCCGCCGGCGAGTTCCTCGAGCTGTCGGTAGAGTCCCCGACGACTGGACCAATCGGATGCCATCTTGCTGCGTGAGGCTAGGCCAGGAAGGGCCGCTCGTCACGCACGCATCTAGCGCCCTCCGCCGCGTACCGAATGAGGCCCACGTGCAGCTGACCGACTCGGTAAGACGCACCGCGCCCCAGTCGCGGTCATGGGCTCGTTGCGGTATGTCTTACGCGCACCACCGCCTGACCGCTCGAGGGCGGTCCCACGCCTGCTCCCACGCCTGCCCCGGTACCCGCCATGTCCATGCAGAATCTCATCCTCGCGCTGTCTCTCGTACTCATCGCCTCCTGCGGGGGGGCGACGGCCGGCGGAGGTGGACTGCGGAGAGTGATCTGACCTCAACGACGTCGTCGCACCTTGCCCGGCCGTCACACCGAACCCCCATGCCCACCGTCGAGCTGGTCTCGGTGAGCTGGAAACTCACTGTCGCCGTTCACGAGCGCGGTGGGCTCGGTCTCGGGCTCGCTCGCACAGGAAGAGACGACGAGCGCGACGACTAGGCCAAGGTATCCGGCGACCAGAAAGCGCGTCCGGGTGATAGGCTCCCGCCACTATGAACGCCTACGAGGTCCTCGACCCCAATCTGCTGGCCATCGTCGGAGTCCTGGAAGGCTGCGCCGGCCTCTTTGTAGGGCTGCTCTTCGTGGTGGTCGGCTTCGTCAAGGTCCGCAGCGCTCACGCCACCGCGGGCTACCTCGTCGGAGGCGCCGGCGTGCTCTCGATGCTCGCCGCGTGTTGCACGAGCTGGCAGGAGCCGGCGGTGACCTGGCTCGAGCTCTACGAGGTGGCCGGCGCCGTCGGAGGGCTGAGCTCGGCCCTCGCGCTGCTCTCCTACCTCGGCTCCTTCGGTCTCATCATCGCCGGGGGCGCGGTCCTCGCGCGCCATATCACGGGCCAGAAGAACGACGGCGCCGCGCCCGTGGGGGGGCTCTGATGGGCATCCTGGTAGGCTGCATCGGGTTCCTGCTGGCGGTCGCCCTCATCGGCGTCGGCGCGGCGGTGATTCGCCCCGCGAACGCGAAGGCCGGTTACCTCTTCATCGCAGCCGGTGCCATCGAGCTCCTGACCCGCTGTTGCACCTCCGGGCTCAGTCCCGACAACCTGCTCCAGACGGGCCAGGTCGACTACGATGTGATCGGCCCCATGATCATGTTCACCCGGGTCGCCGGCACCTTCGAGGCCCTGGTCATCGGCATACTTCTAGCCGTCGCGCTGGTCCTCCTCGCCCGTGACGCCACGGCCGATCCGCCTGTCGGCTGACCGTCCGCACGTGGTCACAGATTGCTGTGCA